>JBFWIY010000272.1:0-2176 GCA_050255855.1 Desulfovibrionaceae bacterium | reverse complement strand
ACCAGCAGCTGCTTGGGCTCGAACTCCACGTAGGAGAGCACGTCGGCCACGGTGTCGCCCTCCAGCTCGTCCACGAAGTCGAATTCGCCTTCGTCGCCGATGCGGATGGTGACCACGTTGCTGTCGCCCAGCAGGTTGTGCAGGTCGCCCAGGGTCTCCTGGTAGGCGCCCACCAGGAACGCGCCCAGGTAGTATTCCTCGTTTTCCTTGAGTTCGTGCACGGCCAGGGTGCGGCCCAGGCCGTGGGGGTCGATGAACTGGTCGATCTTGCCGTCGCAGTCGCAGGTGATGTCGGCCAGGATGGCCTTGCGGGTGGGCTGCTCGGCCAGGCGGTGCACCGGCAGCACCGGGAAGAGCTGGCCGATGGCCCAGGAGTCGGGCAGGGATTGGAATACCGAGAGGTTGCAGTAGTAGATGTCGGACAGGGCCCGGTCCAGACCCTCCAGCTCGCTCGGGGCCTGCTTGAGCTCGCCGGAGAGGTCGCGCACCCGGCGGATGGTGGCCCAGAAGATGTTTTCGGCCACGGCGCGCTCGCGCAGGGAGATCTTGCCGTGGTTGAAGAGCTGGCGCACCTCGTCCCGGTAGTACAGGATGTCGTTGAAACATTCCTGCAAGTTGCGGACGTTGAGGGTGTTCAGGGCCTCCAGCATGTACACGATCTGGGGGTGGGTGCCCTCGGGGAGCTTGTCGGGCAGGGGGTCGGGCTCGAAGCGGGCCACGTCGAGCACGTTGAAGAGCAGCATGGAGTAGTAGGCCACCAGGGCGCGGCCGGACTCGGTGACGATGACCGGGTGGTCCACCTTGTGCTCGTCGAGCACGGTCATGACGCCCTCGATGAGGTCCACGCAGTACTCGTCCAGGCTGTAGTTGCGCGAGGACAGGAAGTTGGTGTTGGACCCGTCGTAGTCCACGGCCAGGCCGCCGCCCAGGTCCAGGTAGCGCATGCCCGCGCCCTCGGCCACCAGCCCGGCGTAGACCCGGCTGGCCTCGTGCACCGCCGCGCGGATCTCCCGGATATTGGAGACCTGGGAGCCCAGGTGGTGGTGCAGGAGCTGGAGGCAGTCCAGCATGCCCTCCTCGCGCAGCAGGTCCACCACCTCGATCATCTGGGTGGTGTTGAGCCCGAAGATGGAGCGGTCGCCGCCGGAGTCGGACCAGTGGCCCCCGGCCTGGGAGGCGAGCTTGATGCGCATGCCCAGGTTGGGGCGCACGCCGATGGCCCGGGAGCGCTCGATGATGTGGGGCAGCTCGCCGGGCATCTCCAGCACCAATATGCAGCGGAAGCCCATCTTGGTGGCGTACAGCCCGAGGTCGATGAACTCCTCGTCCTTGTAGCCGTTGCAGACCAGCAGGGCGTCGTTGTCGCGCAGCATGCCCATGGCGGCGATGAGTTCGGCCTTGCTGCCGGCCTCCAGGCCGTGGTGGTAGGGCGCGCCGCGGCGGGTGATCTCGTCCACCACCTGCTGCTGCTGGTTGACCTTGATGGGGTAGGCCCCCAGGAAGCTGCCGCGATAGCCCAGGCGGCTCATGGCCGCGCGGAAGCTCTCGTTGAGCAGCATGATCTGGGAGTCCAGGATGTTTTCCACGCGGAGCAGCACGGGCATGCCCAGGCCGCGGGCGTGGACGCCGCGGACGATGTCCGGGATGGAGACGGCGCGGTCGAAGCGGCCGGGCTCCGGGGTGACCATGAGGTCCCCGGTCTCGCCCACGCAGAAGTATCCGCCGCCCCATTCCCGGATGGAATAGAGCTCGGCGGATTTGTCAGTCGACCAGCGTTCTAGGGGTTGGCGTTCTAGGGTCTGCTTCACTCATGGGCCCTCCCTGGGAACCGTATTCTGGGGATGGAGCCCGCCTTTGGCGGCGCGATGCGCCCTTGCGTGCGGAACCAGGGGGGTAGCTGCCCGCGGCGGGAATGTCAACCACCCGGCCGGGCCGGGGGGCGAAATTTGCGGGTTCGTCACGGGGGGACGGGCCGGAGGGGGGGAGGGGGGAGGAGGATGGGGCGCGGGGCGGGGAGGATGGGCGGGCCTGAGGCAGGCGCGGCCGGGGAGCGGGCGGAGCCGGGGTGTGGGCGGAGGGGCAAGGGAGGAGGAGGGAGTGGATGGCGGCGGATGGCGGTGGAGGTGGTCGGAGGTGGGTGAAGGCGAGGGAGCCGGGGGTGCAGGCGGGCGGCGAG
>JBFWIY010000271.1:0-4960 GCA_050255855.1 Desulfovibrionaceae bacterium | reverse complement strand
GGCAAGACTTGCCGCCCGGTCCCGCCCCCGGCCCGCGCCCCGACGGAGTTCCGACGCCGCCCGGACCGGGCGGACGCCCGCCCCCGGCCCATCGCCCGCAACGCCCCACCCCGGCTCCGGCCCCGCCCCATCCCCGCCCCGGCCCGGGTCCCGCCCCGGCAATCTTGACCGCGACGCCCGGCGAACGCCTGATATAGGGATGGACCGGCCTCGCGCCGCCCCGCATCGCCCACCTCCCCCCCATATTGTCCCCCCATCGCTCCCCCCATCGCCCCCATCACCCCCCCAGGCATAGCGCCTCCCCTGCCCCCTCCTCGTCCTGCCCTCTCCGGCCCGCCCCGCGCCGCCGCCCCGCCTCCCGGCCCGCTCATTTCAAAATTAAGCATATAATTCCATCATGTTCCATCGTTGGAACGCTAGATGCAATCCCGGTGGGGACTGCGCCGGGACGCCGGGGCCGCATGGCCGGAAAAGCGCACCCGGAAAGCATGGAGGTTGCTGAAATGAGAGAGTTTTTCGACGGACACATCGACCTGACCGCCAAGGTCATGGACATGCGTCTTGAGCGTCAAAACCTCGTCGTGGCCAACATCACCAACGTCAACACCCCCCAATACCGCCCCGTGCACCTGGAGTTCGAGCACGACCTCCAGAGCGCCCTGGCCCTGGACATGGACGGCAAGGTGACCCGGACCAACGACAAGCACATGCCCTCCGCCTTCAACGTCGGCACCTTCAAGGGCAAGGGGCTCACCGAGTTCCGCCCGCGCGAGGTCTTCGGCGACGACAAGGTGGACCTGGACAAGGAAATGACCTCCATGGCCAAGAACGCCATGCTCTACAACGCGCTCACCGAGGTGGTCCGCAAGAACTTCGAGGGCCTCACCAAGGTCATCGCCGAAGGAGGCAAGTAGTTATGGACTTCATGACCGCCCTGGACATCGGCGCCTCCGGCCTGGAGGCCCAGCGCTCCTACCTGAACGTCATCTCCATGAACATGGCCAACGCCCGCACCACCCGCACCCCCGAGGGCGGGCCCTACGTGCGCAAGAGCGTCTCGCTCCAGGCCAACACCGTGTACTCGCCCTTCGACGACGCCATGCGCGACCAGATGAACCAGGAGCTCAAGGGCGTGAGCGTGCGCGGCGTGGTCAACGACTCGCGCCCCTTCAAGCACGTCTACGACCCCGGCCACCCCGACGCCAACAAGGAAGGCTACGTCATCTACCCCGACATCAACGTGGTGGAGGAGATGACCAACATGCTCTCGGTCATGCGTTCCTACGAGGCCAACGTGCAGAGCATCCAGGCCGTCAAGACCATGTTCAACAAGGCCGTCAGCATCGGCCGGTAAGGGAGGCTCCCCATGCTCGTCCAGAACGTCGCCCTCAGCGCCTACAAGACCGCCCTGCAGCACAAGCAGGCCCTGGACCGCCAGATCACCGGCCAGACCAGGACGGAGCAGCCCCAGGGCAAGAGCTTCGCCGACGCGGTCAAGGACTCGCTCTCCGAGATCAACGACATGCAGAACGAAAAGAACCAGATGATTACCGAGTTCGCGGCCGGCAAGACCGACAACATCCACGAACTCATGATCGCCATGCAGAAGGCCAGCGTCGCCATGAGCATGACCACCGCCGTGCGCAGCAAGGTCCTGAGCGCCTATCAGGAAATCATGCGCATGAGCATCTAGGCCCCGCGCGCCGACAACCCCTTTCGTCAGGAGATCGACCATGCCCCCGTTCCTCAAGGACTCCGTGAACAAGTTCCTGAACTTCTGGAACAACCGGACCCTGGCCCAGCGCGCGCTCATCGGCGGGCTGTCCGTCGTCACGGTGGCCACCTTCATCATGCTCATCGTCTGGCTCAACCAGCCCGACTACCGCGTGCTCTACACCAAACTCTATCCCGAAGACGCGGCCAAGGTGGTGGACATCCTCCAGGCGGACAAGATCTCCTACCAGCTGGAGGACAACGGCCAGACCGTGCTCGTCCCGGCGGACAAGGTCTACGACCTGCGCCTGAAGATCGCCTCCGAGGGCAACCTGCACGGCCAGGGCATCGGCTTCGAGATCTTCGACGAGATCAAGATCGGCCAGACCGACTTCGTGCAGCACATCAACTACCAGCGCGCCCTCCAGGGCGAGCTCTCCCGCACCATCAGCGAGTTCCCCCAGGTGGAGCGCGCCCGGGTGCACCTGGTCATCCCCCAGAAGAGCCTGTTCATCGAGGAGCAGGCCAAGCCCACCGCCTCCGTGGTGCTCAAGCTCAAGGACGGCGAGGAGCTGAGCAAGAAGGAGATCGGCGGCATCGTCAACCTGGTGGCCATGAGCGTGGAAGGGCTGGACAAGTCCAGCGTCACGGTCACGGACATGAACGGCCAGCCCCTGTACGAGCCCGACGAGGCCGAGGGCATGATGGGCATGAGCTCCACCCAGGTGGACTACAAGCAGATGGTGGAGCGCCAGATCCAGAAGCGCATCCAGGAGCTGCTGGCCCCGGCCGTGGGCGCGGACAAGGTCATCGCCCGGGTCAACGCCGACCTGGACTTCTCCCAGCGCACCATCCGCAAGGAGCTCTACGACCCCAACGTCACCGTGCTCCGAAGCGAGACCCGCACCGAGGAGACCACCCAGGGCCGCGCCAACCTCGACGCCGGCGTGCCCGAGGCCAACTTCCGCGGCGACGGCTTCACCGGCACCCAGTCCACCCAGGACTCCACCCGCGAATCCCGGGTCACCAACTTCGAGATCAACAAGGAAGAGCAAAACGTCGTCGCCCCCATGGGCGAGTTGAAACGCCTGACCGTTGCGGTTATCGTGGACGGGACCTACGCCACCAACCCGGACACCGGCGAGCAGGTCTACGTGCCCCGGACCCAGGAGGAAATGGCCAACTACGAGCGGCTGGTGAAGCAGGCCATCGGGTTCGACCAGCACCGCGACGACGCGGTGGAGGTCTCCAACATCACCTTCGGCCCGCCCGAGGCCCTGGACACCCAGAGCCTGATGCGCACCATGCTCGACTACGCGCAGCGGCTCGGCAAGCCCTTCCTCAACGGCCTGCTCATCTTCCTCTTCCTCATCCTGGTGGTGCGGCCCGTGGTCATGGCCCTCATCAAGCCGCGGGTGGCCGAGCAGGAAATGGAGGAGGTCTCCGGGCTGCCCGGCGCCGAGAGCCGGCTGGCCCTGGAGGAGGCCGAGGTCAACGAGGAACTCCTGGACTCCTCCATCCGCCTGGAGAACGCCAAGAACCTCGCCACGCAACTCTTCGAGGACAACATGGATCAGGCGGTTCGGCTCCTCAAGACCTGGCTCAAGCAGGAGGCAGCGTAAATGGCTCAAGGCAGCAGCTTTTCCGGCCAGCAGAAGACCGCCATCGTGCTCCTCGCCCTGGGCGAGAAGTTCACGGGCGAGGCCTTCAAGCGCATGGAACGCGCCGAGATCGTGGCCGTATCCAAGGCCATGCTCGAAACCGAATCCGTGCCCAAGGAGGAAGTGCTGGCCGTGCTCAAGGAGTTCAACGAACAGCTGGCCTACGGCGCCGAGCTGCTCGTGGGCGGCCCGGAGCAGGTGAAGCGGCTGCTCACCAAGACGCTCGATTCCGAGACGGCCAAGTACATCATGGACTCGCTGGACATCGACACCGGCCCCACGCCCTTCCAGGAGCTGGAGAACGTCAGCCCCAAGATCCTGGCGCAGATCCTCCGCAACGAGCACCCGCAGACGCTGGCGCTCATCATGGGCCACCTGCACCCGGACCAGGCCGCCGAGCTCATCCAGAACCTGCCCTCCGGGGTGCGGGCCGAGGTGCTCATGCGCCTGGCCAAGCTGGAGGCCGTGGCCGAGGAGATGCTCATGGAGGTGGACAAGGTGCTCCAGAGCCAGCTCATCGCCATCGGCGGCAAGGAAGGCAAGAAGGTCGGCGGCGTGGGCGCCGTGGCCGAGATCCTCAACGCCGTGGACCGCGCCACCGAGGAGGAGGTCCTGGCGGAGATCGAGGAAGAGTCCACGCAGATGGCCGACGACATCCGCAACCTCATGTTCGTGTTCGAGGACATCCGCACCCTGGACGACCGCGGCATCCGCGAACTCTTGAAGGAAGTGAGCAACGAGGACCTGACCACCTCGCTCAAGGGCGCTTCCGACGAGCTCAAGGACAAGTTCTTCAAGAACCTGTCCGAGCGCGCCGCCACCATGATCAAGGAGGACCTGGAGATCATGGGCCCGGTGAAGCTCTCCGACGTGGAGTCCGCCCAGCAGAACATCGTCAAGACCGTGCGTCGCCTGGAAGACGAGGGAAAGATCGCCATCAGCCGAGGTGGGGGAGATGTCTTTGTCTGATTCCGCACACGACCGCTTCTCCGGCCGCGTCTTCCTGGGGGTGGACAACCCCGGCCCCAGCCAGACCACCGTGCTGGAGCTGGAGGGCAAGAAGCACCTGGTCTGGGACGAGTCCGTGGACACCGAGTTCCTGGCCCGGGTCCAGGAGCGGGCCCGCGTCAAGGCCAAGAGCATCCTGTCCGAGGCCATGCAGCAGGCCGGCGTGGAGCGGGAGATCGCCCGCAAACGCGGCTACGACGAGGGCATGCAGCAGGCCCAGGACGAGGTGGCGGCCTTCATGCAGGCCCAGTCCGAGGCCGTGGCGGCCCTGCTGGACCAGATCCGCGCCCAGGCCATGGCCGCCTGGCGCGCCCAGGCCGCGGACATGACCGCCCTGGTGCGCCTGGCCGTGGAGAAGACCCTGCGCGTGGAGCTCTCCGAGCGGCGCGGCGAGGTGCTCTCCCGGCTGCTGGACGAGGCCATGGAGCGCCTGGGCTCCCAGCGCCGCCTCACGGTGCGCGTGGCCCCGGCCGACGCCGAGGCGGTCACGGCCATGATCGAAGCGGCCAAACCCCGCTATCCCGTCCTGGTCCATTTCAAGGTCAAGCCCGACCCCCGCATGGACGCCGGGGTGGTGC
>JBFWIY010000270.1:3543-4963 GCA_050255855.1 Desulfovibrionaceae bacterium | reverse complement strand
GCCGGGTCCAGGACGCGCGCAAGCGTCAGGGCCTGGCCGACTATCCCTGCAAGTCCGGCGGCATGGTGGAATTCACCGGGTTCGCCCAAACCATCGTCCCGGGCGTGACCACCACCTGTCTCTACTGCCCCCCGGACCCCCCTCCGGACGATGGCTGGTGCGCCTGGAGGTTCGAGCGGAAGGGGTAGGGGCGGTTTTTCGGCATATCCGTCCTTCTCTCCCTCCTTTTCCCCCTTGTCCTGACAACCCCTTCGCGGGGCGAAATGCAGAAGGCGCTGGGTTGCCGTGCCGTTCAGCACGCGCATCCAGCGCCTTCTGCATTTCGCCACGCAAATCAGGGGGTCCGGGGGGCGGAGCCCCCCGGCCGCCGCAACGTGGCGCTTGGCTGGCTGGGCGCGAATGCGACCAGGCAGCTTAGCGCCACGGCGTCCCGCTCTGCGGGAGAGGCTATCCCGACTCGTCCTCCCCCTGTTGCCGCGCGAAGGTGGCCGGGGGCAGGCCGGTGAGGCGTTTGAAGTGTCGGTTGAGGTGGCTCTGGTCGCAGAAGCCTGCGTCGGCGGCGGCCTCGGCCGGGGGTGCGCCGTGCCGGAGCCGTTCGGCGGCGTGTTTGACGCGCAGGGTGACGAGGTATTCGTGGGGGGTGATGCCGGTCTGTCGGCGGAAGCGGCGGTGCAGGGTCCAGGGGCCGAGGCCGGTGTGTCGGGCCAGGTCGGCCAGGCTGACCGGGTCGGTCAGGTGGTCGTGGAGGTAGGTTGTGGCGCGGGCCACGGCCGGGTCTGCGCCGGGGGGCGGGGCGGGTTCGGGGTCTTGGGGGTCGGCCGGGGGGGCGGCCAGGGCGGCGGCGAGGCGGAGCAGGCATTCCTGTTGGTCCAGGGGGTCGCCCTGGTGGGCCTGGAACAGGGCGTGGAGGGCGTCGGCCGCGGCGGGGTTGTGGTGGACTCCGGCGGGCAGGGTGGCCGGTCCCGGGCCGATCTGGGCCAGGACGTCGGCCAGGGCTGCGGGGCTCAGGCAGGCCACGCGGTAGGCGGGTTCCGGTCCCGGGGCGGGGCGGCAGGCGTGGGGTCGGCCCGGGGGAATGACGAAGACGCTTCCGGTCGGGGCGATGCGGGTATGGCCGTCCAGCTCCAGGAGGCGGCCGCCCGCGTCCATGCGGCCCACGCACCAGGACTCGTGCACGTGGCGTTCGAACTCGTGGGCCATGCCCAGGGCGCGCACGCCGCGCACCCCGGGCAGGGCCGGGAAGTCGAGCAGGACCAGGCGTCGGGTCCGGCGCGGGTCGTCCACGTCGTCCATGTCGTCTCCGTTCACAGCAGGGCCGGGAAGAACTTGGCCAGGAGGACCAGGCCGTCGGGCCCGGCGGTGACGCTGTGGGGCGTGCCGCTGGGGATGACGGCCACCACGCCGGGGGCGTAGTCCAGGG
>JBFWIY010000270.1:0-3443 GCA_050255855.1 Desulfovibrionaceae bacterium | reverse complement strand
TCGTGGCCATGCGGGCGTAGGCCTCGGCCCCGCGGGCCGGGGCGGAGGTGTTGGGGGCGCGGCGGGTGGCGTCGGCCAGGTTCTGGCGCAGGACGGCGGTGTCGAGTTCGTCCAGGAAGGCGGTCTTGGTGACGGGCTGGAGGGTGCCGGATTGGAGGGTGCCGGACAGGAGGCTGGCGGATTGGAGGGCGTTCCGGGCCTGGTCCGTCTGGACCGCCTGGGCCGTGCCGGGCCGGTCCGAGTCCGACCAGCCCGGCTGGTCCGTCTGGTCCATTTGATCCGAACCCGTCCGGTCCGGGTCCAGCTCCAGGTCGCGGCTGGTATAGGTGAGGCCGAAGCTGCCCAGGGAGAAGCCGAAGGTGCGGGTGCGCAGGCGGCCCGCGGCGGACGAAGCGGTGGACGAGGTGGAGGAGGATGCGGAGGCCCGGGTGGCGGCCTGGGCGGCGGCGTAGGCCGCGCCGTGGGCGCGGGCGGAGGCGGCCCCCGTGCTGGAGGGGGTCGGCCGGTAGTCAGGGGAAGAGAGGTCGAAACCCAGCGCCGCCGCGGCCACGTCGTCGTCCTTCGGGCCAGGCACGGGCCCGTCAGGGTTCAGCGCCGGACAAAAAAAAGCCCGGCGCCCGAAGCGCCCGGCCATCCCTGCGGCCCATGCCGCGGTTCGCTCCCGAAGGGACATTCGCCGGGTCCGCCCCCGATCCGTGGAGGCCGGACAGAACGTGTGGTCGATGCAAAAATAACGACGGACTGCGGATTTTGCAAGGGGAAAGGAAAAGCAAATGGTTGCATTCGATATTCTCTGACGCTACGATGGCCCGCCAAAGTACTGGAGGCTGGCATGGGTTATAAAATATTGGAAAAAAAGAGTCTGATTCCCGGGCAGACCTCGATGCTCATCGTGTCGGCCCCGCATGTGGCGGCCAAGGCCAGGCCCGGGAACTTCGTCATCCTGCGCGTGGACGAACAGGGCGAACGCATTCCCCTCACCATCGCCGACGTGAAGCCCGAAATCGGGGCCATCGTCCTGGTGTTCCTGGTGGTGGGCAAGACCACGGCGCAGCTCAACGACCTCGCCACCGGCGACGAGCTCCAGGACGTGTGCGGCCCCCTGGGCAAGCCCACCCGCATCGAAAAGCTCCCCGGCGCCGTGGTCTGCGTGGGCG
Organism: Desulfovibrionaceae bacterium; assembly: GCA_050255855.1. Lineage (GTDB taxonomy): Bacteria > Desulfobacterota > Desulfovibrionia > Desulfovibrionales > Desulfovibrionaceae. The sequence continues at coordinate 2,286 of JBFWIY010000270.1, read as the reverse complement.
GCGGCACCGGCATCGCCGCCATGCACCACATCGCCAAGGGCCACGTGGCCGCAGGCAACCACGTCATCGCGGTCATCGGCGCGCGCAACAAGGACCTGCTCCTCTTCTGCTCCGAACTCTCGGACTTCTGCCCCGAGGTGCGCATCGCCACCAACGACGGCAGCCAGGGCAAGCAGGGCTTCGTCACCGACGTGCTCAAGGACATCCTGGAAAGCGGCGACCTCATCTCCGAAGTGGTGGCCGTGGGCCCGGTGCCCATGATGGAGGCCGTGGCCAACATGACCCGGCCCTACGACATCTGCACCACCGTGAGCCTCAACTCCATCATGGTGGACGGCATCGGCATGTGCGGGGCCTGCCGCTGCAACGTGGGCGGCGAGACCCGCTTCGCCTGCGTGGAAGGCCCCGAATTCGACGGCCACCTGGTGGACTTCGACGCCCTGCGCCGCCGCCTTGGCCAGTTCAAGGAGCAGGAAAAGCTCAGCTACGAGCGCTATAAGGAGGGCAAATGAGCGAGAAAAAAGCCAAAAAGCCGGTGGCTCCGCGCACGCCCATGCCCGAGCAGGACCCCAAGGTCCGCGCCCGCAATTTCCAGGAAGTGGCCCTGGGCTACTCCCGCGAACAGGCCCTGCTGGAGGCCGCCCGCTGCCTCCAGTGCAAAAAGCCCACCTGCCGCGACGGCTGCCCCGTGGAAATCGACATCAAGGGCTTCATCGCCGAACTGGTCAAGGGCGACGTGCCCGGGGCCTACCGCGTCATCCGCGCCACCAACTCCCTGCCCGCCGTGTGCGGCCGCGTCTGCCCCCAGGAAAGCCAGTGCGAAGGCTCCTGCATCCTGGGCAAAAAGCACCAGCCCGTGGCCATCGGCCGCCTGGAGCGCTTCGTGGCCGACACCTACGCGGCCGAGTCCGCCTGCGACCAGCTCACCGGCACGGCCGCCTGCGCCGCACCCCTGGATAAGCGCGTGGCCTGCATCGGCGGCGGCCCCTCCAGCCTCACCTGCGCGGGCATCCTGGCCGCCGCGGGCGTCAAGGTCACACTCTTCGAGGCCCTGCACGAACCCGGCGGCGTGCTGGTCTACGGCATCCCCGAATTCCGCCTGCCCAAGGACGTGGTCCGCCGCGAAGTGGAGGCCCTGCGCGCCCTGGGCGTGGACCTGCGCTGCAACTGGGTCGGCGGGGCCACCATCACCATCGGCGACCTCCTGGCCGAGGGCTACGACGGCATCTTCATCGGCGTTGGCGCGGGCCTGCCCCGCTTCATGGGCGTGCCCGGCGAAAACTACGTGGGCGTGTTCTCGGCCAACGAATACCTCACCCGCATCAACCTGGGCCGCGCCTACGACTTCCCCAACCACGACACCCCCGCCCCCTACGCCAAACAGGCCGTGGTCATCGGCGGCGGCAACGTGGCCATGGACGCCGCCCGCACCGCCCTGCGCATGGGCGCGGAAAAAGTGACCATCCTCTACCGCCGCACCCTGGACGAGATGCCCGCCCGCGCCGAAGAGGTCCACCACGCCCAGGAAGAAGGCGTGGAGATCAAGTGCCTCTGCGGCCCCATGGCCTTCAACGGCGACGAACACATGCACCTCAAGTCCGTCACCCTCCAGATGATGTGCCTGGGCGAACCCGACGCCACCGGACGCCGCGCCCCGGTCTGCATCGAGGGCGATACCCAGGAGATCGAGGCCGACCTGGCCATCATCGCCGTGGGCACCCGGCCCAACCCGACCCTGCTGGCCACCACCCCGGACCTCAAACTCAGCAAACGCGGCTACGTGGTCGCCGACCCCGAAACCGGCGAAACCAACATGCCCGGCGTCTACGCGGGCGGCGACATCGTCACCGGCGCCGCCACCGTCATCTCCGCCATGGGCGCAGGCCGCAAGGCCGCCCTGGCCATGCTGGAGAAGTTCCGGGGGTAAGAGATGGAGAGGAATCGGGGGGAAGGGGAAACCCCCTCTTGAGGAGAGGGGGTTTCCCCTTCCCCCCGTACCCCCCATCCCTTTCCCCCAGACCTTTTCAGTTGGGTCATGACGGCCCTTTCGACCACCCTGTTCTTGATTTGAACACCCCTCGCGGGGCGAAATGCAGAAGGCGCAGGGTTGCCGTGCTGAACAGCACGCGCACCCAGCGCCATCTGCATTTCGCCCCGCCAAACGGGGGGTACGGGGGGGCCCCAGCCCCCCCGGCCGCCGGAGGCATTCCACCCCCCCATGGCCGGCAGGGCGCGAATGCGACCAGGCAGCTAATCGCCACGGCGTCCCGCACTGCGGGGGGGCTT
>JBFWIY010000269.1:0-4978 GCA_050255855.1 Desulfovibrionaceae bacterium | reverse complement strand
CCTGGCAGGTCCAGGCCGGGATGCGGTGGCCCCACCAGATCTGGCGCGAGATGCACCAGTCGCGGATGTTGTCCAGCCACTCGTAGTAGACCTTGGTCCAGTGGTCCGGGAAGATCTGGGTGGCGGCCGGGACCGCGGCGCGGGCCTTGGCGGCCAGCGGCTTCATGGACACGAACCACTGGGTGCTCACGTAGGGCTCGATGGTGGTCTTGCAGCGGTAGCACTCGCCCACGTTGTGTTCGTAGTCCTGGATGTCCTGCACCAGGCCCAGGGCCTGAAGCTCCTCCACCACGGCCGCGCAGCAGGCCTTCATGCTCATGCCCCGGAAGCGCTCCGGGGCGTTCTCGTTCATGACGCCGTGGGAGTCGATGACCTGGATGCAGTCCAGGCCGTGCTTGCGGCCGATCTCGAAGTCGTTGGGGTCGTGGGCCGGGGTGATCTTCAGGCAGCCGGTGCCGAACTCCATGTCCACGTAGGGGTCGCCGATGACCGGGATCTCGCGGTTGACCAATGGCAGGATGACGGTCTTGCCGATGAAGGAGTTGAAACGCGGGTCTTCGGGGTGCACGGCCACGGCCGTGTCGCCCAGCATGGTCTCGGGCCGCACCGTGGCCACGGTGAGGTGGCCGGAGCCGTCCTTGAGGGGATATTTCAGCAGATAGAGCTTGTCCGTGCGGGTGGCGTGCTCCACCTCGTCGTCGGCCAGGGCGGTGTGGCAGCGCGGGCACCAGTTGACGATGTAGTCGCCCTTGTACACCAGGCCGCGCTCGTACAGGCTGACAAAGACCTCGCGCACGGCCCGGGCGCGCTGCTCGTCAAAGGTGAAGGCCTCGCGGGTCCAGTCCACGCTGGCGCCCAGGCGGCGGATCTGGTTCAGGATAAAGTCGCCCTTGGCCTTGCGCCACTCCCAGACCCGCTCGATGAAGGCCTCGCGGCCCAGGTCGTCGCGGGTCTTGCCTTCCTTCTTGAGCTCCCGCTCCACCACGTTCTGGGTGGCGATGCCCGCGTGGTCCGTGCCCGGCACCCAGAGGACCTTGCGACCCTGCTGGCGGTTGAAGCGGCAGAGCACGTCCTGGAGGGTGATGTTCAGGGCGTGGCCCATGTGCAGGACGCCGGTGACGTTGGGCGGGGGGATGACGATGCTGAAGGGCTCGCCCGGCCCGTCCGGGTCCGGGGTGAAGGTGCGCTCGCGCTCCCAGTGCCCGCCCCACTTGCGCTCCACATCCCAGGGCTCGTAGCCCTTGGGCAGCTCCGGCCTCGTCTCCGGCCCTTTCGCGGCTTCAGCCATGCCTGGATTCTCCTCGTTCTCCGGCCCGGCCCGGCGGCTTGCCTTGCCCCGGGCGGCCTGCTAGCGTCGGCGGGACCCATGAACACCACGGATCCCGCCGTTTTCGTCTACTGGGACGACGCCCACCTCTGGGGCCTCATGGCCCTGCGGGCCCTTTCGGCCTGGGGCGTTCCGCACCGCTTGGTGCGAGGCACAGAGATAGCCCAGGGCGTGCTTCGTGGCAACCCTCGCGGGCTGCTGCTGGCCCCGGGGGGCAACGCCCGGGGCAAGGCCGACGCCCTGGGTCCCGAGGGCCTGGCCGAGGCGCGGGACTTCGTGCACGCGGGCGGGAGCTACCTGGGGTTCTGCGGCGGGGCGGGGCTGGCCCTGTCGGGCGGGTGCGGCCTGGCCCTGTGCCCCTGGACCCGGCGCGGCTTCACGGACCGGCTCCAGCACTTCGTGTCCGGCCACGTGGTCGTCTCCCTGGCGCAGGGGCACGCGCTGACCCCCGCGGCCCTGGGCGAGGCCGCCCTGGTGCCGGTGTGGTGGCCCGCGCAGTTCGCCCCGGGGGACGCGTCCGTCACCGTGCTGGCCCGCTACCAGGCCCCGGGCCCGGACCTGTGGATGGCCGACCTGGCCCTGGCGTCGCTCCCGGAGGGCACGGCCGGGGACTGGGAGCACCTCTACGGCGTGCGCATCCGCCCCGACTTCCTGGACGGCCGCCCCTGCGTGGTGGCGGGCGGGTACGGCGCGGGGCGCTACGTGCTCTCCTACGCCCATCTGGAGACCCCGGCCTCGCCCCAGGCCAACGCCTGGCTGGCCCACCTGCTGGGCGCGCTGCTGGGCGGGTCGCCCGCTTCCGATCCGGCCCCGCGCCGCCCCGTGCCCGCCTGGGACCCCCTGGCCGAGCCCGTGCGCTGGGACGACGGCCCCCTGGCCCTGGCGCGCGAGGGCCTCACCCGGCTCATCGACACCGGCCGGGAGCACTTCCTGCTCTTCTGGCGCACCCCCTGGCTCCTGGGCTGGCGGCGGGGCATCCCGGGCATGGCCCTCAACAGCCTGCTGGCCCTGGTCTGCCACTGCCAGGCCCTGACCCCCAACGCCTCGGCCCGCGCCTTCTGGCAGGGCACGGACGCGGAGTTCGCGCGCGACCTGGACCTGTTCCGCCGCGGGGTGACCGGACTGCTGCTGGCCGAGCGGCTGGCCATGACCCTGGCCCACGACGGCGCGCCCCTGCCCGGGCTGGCCCAGCAGCGCGAGGCCCTGTTCGGCCCGCCCCCGGCCTCGGGCGGGCTCTACGCCCGGCTCCTGCGCCCCCTGGAGGAGCTGTTCTGGCGGCTCTATCAGGACCCCTTCCCCGACGCCTCCCGCCCGGCCTGACCCCCGCGGCCCGGCCCGACGCCCGAAGGCATTGATCCTTTTTCCGCTTGCCGCTAAGATGCCCGCAAAGGAGGGGAGCCGTCCGAGGGTACGGCCCTGAAGACATGGCCGACAACACCCGCAACGGCAACCGTCCCGACCCGCCCCGGTTCGACGTCCCGGACGCGGACGCCATGGTCCGCTTCGCCATGTCCTCCGACGCCATGCGCCTGGGCGCGAGCCGCTACATCCCGGCCATGGGCCGGGGCAACCCCCTCACCGCCGACGCCGTGCGCCGCCAGCTCCTGGCCGCAGGCGTGACCTTCGATCCCGTGCCCGGCGCGCCCGAGCGCCTGGTCGCCGCCGTGGCCGAGGGCCTGGACTTCTCGCGCATCGTGCTGGTGCGCGGCATCCCGCCCCAGGAGCCGGGCGACGCCCACCTCGCCCCGGAAGGGGACCCGCGCTTCCCGGTCTTTCCCGGCCAGGTCTGCGCCCGCAAGGAGCCGCCCCGCCAGGCCAAGCCGGGCCGGGGCATCGACGGCCGCCGCGTGGAGCCCGTGGACCAGCGCCGCACGCCCAAGGACCTGGACGCCGGCGCCGGGGAGAACTGCACCTTTGACGGCCGGAGCTTCACGGCCCAGGTCTACGGCCACATCGACATCGGCCCGGACGCCGTGGCCGTGACCCCCCTGCTCGCCCTCACCGAGGACGCCGTGGCCCTGCGCGGCGCGGTGCACTGGCGCGACAACCTGGGCCGCCGCGTCACCCCGGAATTCTTCGCCGAGGAGCTGGCCCGCCACGCGGTAAGCGTGCCGGTCAACGCCGAGGCCGTGGCCGCGGCGGTCCGGCAGGCCGAGGCCGAGGGCCACGCCGTGGAGGGCGTGGACGTGGCCGCGGGCCGCGCCCCGGTGCCCGGGCGCGACGGCCGGCTGGAGCTCCTGGTCCGGCAGCGCGGGACCGTGGGGGCCGAGGGCGCGGGCGGCCGCGTGGACTACCGCGAACGCGGGGCCCTGCCCACCTGCCAGGCGGACGAGGTGGTGGCCATGCTGCACCCGCCCGAGCCGGGCGAGGGCGGCATGGACGTGTTCGGCCGGACCATCCCGGCGCGCGAGGGCCGGGCCCTGGCCGTGCGCTGCGGCGAGAACGTGGTCCTGGACCCGGACGGGATGCGCTTCCGGTCCACGGCCCCGGGCCTGGTGGTGTACGAGGGCGGCATGCTCTCGGTCACCGAGTGCCTGGTGGTGCGCGGCGACGTGAGCCTGGGCAGCGGCCACATCCGGGCCGAGCTGGGCTCGGTGCACGTGCGCGGCAGCGTGCTGGCCGGGCTGCGCGTGGAGGCCCCGCGTCACGTGGTGGTGGACGAGGCCGTGGAGGCCGCCGTGGTGCGGGCCGGGGGCAACGTGGAGGTGCGCGGCGGCGCGCTCATGGGCGACGGCGTCGGGGGCATCGAGGCGGGCGGCGACGTGGCCGTGGGCTTCGCCGTGGGCGCGGTCATCCGGGCCGGGGGCGAGGTGAACCTGGGCTCCAGCGCCACCAACTGCCGGGTGGAGGCCAAGGGCCGGGTGGTCATCACCGGCGGCAAGGGCGTGCTCCAGGGCGGCGAGATTGTCACCGCCCGGGGGGTGGAGGCCCTGGAGATCGGCTCGGACCTGGGCGTGGCCACCTCCGTGGCCATCACCTGGCGCATGGACGAGGACATCCCGCTGCTCAAGCAGCGCTCGGCCATGCTCAAGAAGATGAAGAAGATCCGGGAGGCCCTGGGCGACGGGGAGCCCCGGGACATCCTGCTGCGCACCGAGCCCGCCCGCCGGACCCAGGTGGCGGAGCTGCTGAAGCTGCGCATCCGGCTCTCGGCCGAGCTGGAGGAAACCCGCCAGACCCTGGCCCGCCACGCCGCCCGGCGCAGCCAGGCCATCCGCCGGGCGCGCATCGCGGCCCACCGGGTCATCCACCCGGGCGTGACGCTCAAGATCGCGGGCCGCGTGCTCCACGTGCACGCCCCCATCCAGCGCAGCCAGATCTACTTCGACCCGGACCGGCGCGAGCTGGTGGTGGCCCCGCTCTAGCCCCGGCGGCGGCGCGGGCCGCCGTCCAGCAGGGCCCCGCGGGTGACCGCCCCGCGGCCGAAACGCTGGCGCACGGCGTCCACGGCGCGGTCCAGGCCCACGCGCCGGGCCGGATCCTCCTCGGGAAAGAGCGAAAGCTGCTCCGGCCCGCGCGAAAAGTTGGAGACCCCCACCCCGATGAGCCGCACCGGGCCCAGCAGGTGCTCCTTGCGCAGCAGCTCCAGGGCGGCCTCGTGGATGGTGCGGGTGTCGCAGGTGGCCCGGCGCAGGGTGTGGGACCGGGTCA
>JBFWIY010000268.1:0-4987 GCA_050255855.1 Desulfovibrionaceae bacterium | reverse complement strand
ACAAGATAAAGTGGCTCTACGCCATCGCCCTGGGCTTCGTCGCCCTGATGCTGACCGGGTCCTCCCTGCTCATGCAGCAGGCCATCCGGTTGGAGAACAGCGACGCGCGGGTCATCAACCTTTCCGGGCGGCAGCGCATGCTGAGCCAGCGGCTGGTGAAGTGCGTCCTGGCCCTGGACCGGGCCGAGGACGCCAAGGCCGCGGACCGCATCATGGCGGAGATGCGCGAGGCCCTCTCGGACTGGACCACGGTTCAGGCGGGGCTCCAGCAGGGCGACGAGCGGCTGGGGCTCCCCGCGAAGGCCAATTCCGACACCATCAACACCCTGTTCCAGCAGGTGGAGCCCTTTTATGCGCGCATGGTGGCCGTGGTGGAGTCCCTGCTCCAGGCCTCGGAGGCCCGGACCCTGACCCCGCAGCTCCTGGCGGAGGCCACGGCCCACATGCTCGACGACGAGCGGCATTTCCTGCGCATCATGGACCGGATCACCTTCCAGTTCGACGCCGAGGCCTCCCAGCGCGTCCTGCTCCTGAAGCGCCTGGAGTACGTGGCCCTGGGGGCCGGTCTCGTCGTGCTCTTCCTGGAGTTCCTGCTGGTGTTCCGGCCGACGGTGGGGCAGCTGGCCCGCATGCTGAATTCGTTCCGCGTGCAGGGGGAAAAGCTCAAGAGCTCCAACGCCAGGCTCCGGAGCGCCCTGGAGGAGTCCACGCGGCTGGCCGAGCTGGCCAAGTCGGCCGACAAGGCCAAGAGCGACTTCCTGGCCCGCATGAGCCACGAGATCCGGACCCCGCTCAACGCCGTCATCGGCATGTCCCACCTGGCGCTGAAGACCGAGCTCACGCCCCGGCAGGAGGACTACCTCAACAAGATCCGGGTGTCCTCGGACGTCCTGCTGCGCGTCATCAACGACATCCTGGACTACTCCAAGATCGAGGCCGGGATGCTCACCATCGAGAAGACCGGCTTCAACCTGGAGAGCGTGCTCGACGACGTGGTGAGCATCACCAGCCTGAGCGCGGCGGAAAAGAAGCTGGAGTTCCTGCTCTCCGTGGGCAACGACGTCCCCACCGGGCTGGAGGGGGACCCCCTGCGCCTGGGGCAGGTCCTGTTCAACCTCGTGGGCAACTCCATCAAGTTCACGGGGTCCGGGGAGGTGCTGCTGGAGGCGCGCCTGGTCAACGCCACGGAGCATTGCGCCCGGATCCGCTTCGCCGTGCGGGATACGGGCATCGGGCTCACCCCCGAGCAGCAAGAGCACCTGTTCACCCCGTTCTCCCAGGCCGACGAGTCCATCTCCCGGCGCTACGGCGGGACCGGCCTGGGCCTCAGCATCTGCCACCGCCTGGTGGAGCTCATGGGCGGCCGCCTTGAGGTGGCGAGCACGCCCGGCAGCGGCAGCGAGTTCTTCTTCACCCTGGAATTCCCGTTCTCCACCATCGTGTCCCCGGCGCGCATGTCCGAATCCATCGGCCTGGTGGGCATGAAGGTGCTGGTGGTGGACGACAACCTCACCTCGCGCCACATCCTGGGCGACATGCTGCTGTCCATGCGCTTCACCGTGACCACGGCGAGCGGCGGGGAGCAGGCCCTCGCCCTGCTGGCGCAGCCGGACATGGGCTTCCGCATCGTGCTGATGGACTGGAACATGCCGGGCATGGACGGGGTGGAGTGCGCCCGGCGCATCCGGGCCCTGCCCCTGGCGCAGCAGCCGGCCATCCTCATGATTACGGCCTATGGGCGGGACGAGGTCCGGCTCAATGCGGAGAACGCCGGGCTGGACGGCTTCCTGATCAAGCCGGTGAACCGCTCCCTGCTCTTCGACGCCATCGTCGAGGCCCTGGGGATGGAGCACGTGGCCGGGAGGGGCGGGCGGTCGGTGGTGCGGGACGAGGGGACGCTTCCCGAGTCCGTGCGGGGCGCGCGCATCCTGCTGGCCGAGGACAACGAGATCAACCAACAGGTGGCGCGCGAGCTGCTGGAGGAGGTCGGGCTCGTGGTGGACATCGCGGACGACGGGGAGCAGGCCCTGCGTCTGGTGCGGGAGGGCGCATACGCCTGCGTGCTCATGGACGTGCAGATGCCCAGGATGGACGGGCTGGAGGCCGCGCGCCGCATCCGCGCCGACGCCCGGTTCGCCGGGCTGCCCATCATCGCCATGACGGCCCACGCCCTGGAGCAGGACCGCCAAAAGAGCCTGGACGCGGGCATGAGCGACCACGTGACCAAGCCCATCGTCCCCCGGGAGCTCTACGCCACCCTGCGGCGCTGGCTGGCCCCGGCGGAGGCGGAGGGCGGCGGGGCCCCGGTCCGGACGGCCCCCCCCGCCCCGCCGGCCCCGGGCCCGAAGCCGGGGGCCCTGCTCGACACCCGGGCCGGGCTGTCCCGGGTGCGCGGCAACAAGGCGCTGTACCGCCGGTTGCTGGCGGAGTTCTCCCAGAAGTTCGGGGACACCGGAACGGCCATCCGCGCGGCCCTGGCGGAGGGGGACGCCGCCACGGCGCGCCGCCTGGCCCACACCCTGGTGGGCGTGGCGGGCAACATCGGCGGCATGGCCCTCTGCGGCGAGGCCCGGGAGCTGGAGGACTGCCTGCGTCGTGCGGACGGGGACTGCGACGAGCTGATCCGGCGCAACGAGTCCGCCCTCAAGGCCCTGGTCGCGCGCATCGGGGAGGCCCTGGACGACCTGCCCGGGGCGGACGCCACGGCGGGGCCGGGCGCGGACGCCAAAACGACTGTCGCCCCGGCCGACCTGGAGGCGCTGCTGGCCCTGCTCGACCAGCACGACACCAACGCCCTGGCCGAATTCGAACGCCTCGCCGCCGGGCTGGGCGGCGTGGATCGGACCGCGGCCGCCGAGCTGGGCTCGGCCCTGCGTCAGTTCAACTTCCGGGAGGCCAAGGGCCATGCCGAAGGGCTGCTCGCCTCCCTGAGAGCCCGGGACGGGGGACATGAATCGTAAAAAGCGCATCCTCGTGGTGGACGACACCCCGGACAACATCTTCCTGCTGCGGGAGATCCTCTCCCCGGAGTACACCGTGCTGGCGGCCTCCAACGGGGCCGACGCCCTGGAGGTGGCCGGGGCCGACCCGCCGCCGGACTGCATCCTCCTGGACGTGCTCATGCCGGAGATGGACGGGTACGAGGTCTGCCGGCGGCTCAAGGCCCGGGAGTCCACGCGGCGCATCCCCGTGCTCTTCGTCACCACCCTGGGCGAGGAGCAGGATGAGGCCCACGGCCTGGAGCTCGGCGCGGTGGATTACATCCAGAAGCCCGTGCGCCCGGCCGTGGTCCGGGCCCGGGTGGACAACCACCTGCGGCTCAAGGCCTACCAGGACGACCTGGAGGCGCAGGTCCAGCGGCGGACCTGGGAGGTCGTCCGGACCCAGGACACGGCCCTGATGAGCCTGGCCGCCCTGGCGGAGTCCCGGGACAACGAGCTCTCCGGCCACTTCCGCCGCACCCAGCGCGTGGCCCGCATGATCGCCCGGGAGATCGCCTCCCGGCCCGAGCATGCGGACTTCTTCCGGGCCATCACCATCGACATCCTGTACAAGTCCATCCCGCTGCACGACGTGGGCAAGGTCGCCATCCCGGACCACATCCTGCTGAAGCCCGGCCGCCTCACCCCGGAGGAGTTCGAGATCATGAAGGAGCACGCCGTGCGCGGGCGGGACATCCTGGCCCGGGCCGAGCGGAACCTCGGCCAGGACTCCTTCCTGCGCCTGGCGCGCGAGATCGCCTACACCCACCACGAGCGCTGGGACGGGGCCGGGTATCCCCAGGGGCTCGCCGGGACGGCCATCCCCCTGGCCGGACGGATCATGGCGGTGGTGGACGTCTACGACGCGCTCATCAGCCAGCGGGTCTACAAGGCGCCCATGCCCCACCGCGACGCCCTGGAGATCATCCGGGAGGGCCGGGGCGCCCATTTCGACCCGTCCCTGACGGACGTGCTCCTGGCCCTCGAAGACCAGGTGCGCGAAGTCTCCCTGGCCCATGCGGACACCGAATCGGAACGCCGAGCCCTGGCCCCCGCCGGGGCGGCGCTCGACGTCTAAGGAGCTGCGCATGCCGGAGCGGCGGTTTCGGATCCTCCTCGTGGACGACGAGGGATACAACCTGATGGTGCTCAACGACATCCTCCACGACGACTACGACATCAGCATCGCCACGGGGGGACGCGAGGCCCTGGACCTCCTGGCCACGCCGCTGCCCGTGGACCTCGTGCTGCTCGACGTCATGATGCCGGACGTGGACGGGTACGAGGTCTGCGCGCGCATGAAGCAGGACCCGGCGCGCCGGGACGTCCCCATCATCTTCGTCACCGCCCTGGGCGCCGGGGAGGACGAGGAGCGGGGGCTGCGCCTGGGCGCGGTGGACTACATCACCAAGCCCGTCCAGCCGACCGTGGTGGCCGCCCGGGTCGTGACGCACCTGCGCCTGCACCACCAGCAGCAGGTCCTGGAGGCCATGGTGGCCGAGCGCACCGCCGAGCTGCTCCGGGCCAAGGAGGCGGCGGAGGCGGCCAACCGGGCCAAGACGGCCTTCCTGGCCAACATGAGCCACGAACTGCGCACGCCCCTCAACGGGATCCACGGCATGACCCAGCTGCTCTCCGAGAGCGGGCTCGACCCGGCCCAGCGGGAGCTGGCCGCCTACATCCGGGAGTCCGCGGACCGGCTCCTGTCGCTTTTGAACTCCCTGCTCACCCTGGCCCAGCTGGACGCCGGGCGGTTCGCCCTGCGGACCGGCGCGTTCGACCCGGCGGCGGACCTGCGGGCCCTGGCCGATCTCTACGCCCGCAAGGCGGCCAAGAAGGGGGTGGCCCTGCGCCTGGAGCTCGACGAGCGGACGCCGCCCCAGGTGCAGGGCGACCGGGCGGTGGTCCTCCAGGCCCTGGCCAACCTGCTGGACAACGCCGTCCGCTTCACCCGGAGCGGCGAGGTGGTCCTGGGCGCGGCGGTGCTGGAGGCGACGGAGCCCGAG
>JBFWIY010000267.1:0-5018 GCA_050255855.1 Desulfovibrionaceae bacterium | reverse complement strand
TGGGCCGGGTCCGTGGAGGTGACGGCCGGGGCGGCGGCCGGGGCCTCGCCGGGCTGGGCGGCGGCCTGGGCCCCTTCGGGCTGGACGCCGGGCTGGGCCGGGACCACCACGCCGGTGGGGGCCGGGGCGGGCGTCGGGGCCACGGGCATGATGTCCAGGGCCAGCTGCTGTTGCAGGGCGAACTTGATGGCCGCCACGTCGGCGGCCACGGCGGGCAGGGAGGCGGTGGCGTTGCCGCCGCCGTCCAGGGCGTCCAGACGGCGGCTCATGTCCGACACCTGGCCCTGGAGCTGGGCGATTTCGGCGCGCATGGCCTCGATCTCGGCCCAGAGGTCGGCCTGTTTCTCCCGCACCGGGGCGTTTTCCTTCTGCACGGACTCCTGCAGGAGCTGGAACATCTCCCGCGCTTCCTGGCGGTCCTGCTGGTTCTGCTTCTGGAGCTGCTCCACGTCCTTGGTGGTGGCGCAGCCCGCGGCCAGCAGGGCCAGGGCGGCCAGCAGGAAGAGGCCGACGCGCAGGGCGGTCGGCCGTTTCGGCATCGAACTGGACTGAAGGGCGATCATGGGATTCTTTTCCCCCTGTTGCGTCCGAAGAACAGATACGCCAGTCCCCCCAAAAAGGGAACCAGGATGGCCGCCTGGATCCAGGCCAGCTTCTCGCCGGTGGTCTTGAACTCCCGGCGGAAGGCGTCCCAGATGGAAAACAGGCTCAAACCCGCGAAGACGCCCACCACGCCGAGGACCATGGTCCACTGTCCGGCGCTGAGGGCGGGGAGGCTGAAGGTCATGCGTGTCCACTCCGTGTGCGTTGTCTGCGGAGCAATAGATACATGCCCGCGGCCAAAAAGGCCAGGGCCACCACCTGGGTCACGCTGAGCGGCCCGGCGTCCCCGCGCCAGTCCGCCCGGAAGAATTCGATGACCACCCGCTGCACCGCGAAGAGCACCAGGTACAGCCCCACCCGGCGGCCCGGCGTGCGGAACCGGCCGCGCAGCGCCACCAGCAGGGCGAAGGTCCCGAAGGCGGCCGCGGCGTGGTAGAGCTGGGTGGGGTGCAGGGGCACGCCCAGGGGTTCGGCCAGGCACTCCGGGCTGGTGAAGGTCACGCCCCAGGGCGCGCCGGTGGGCGCGCCGTAGCAGCAGCCCGCGGAAAGGCAGCCCAGCCGCCCGATGCCCTGGCCCAGGGCCACGGCCGGGGCGATGGCGTCCAGCCAGGGCAGCACGGGCAGGCGCTTGCGGCGGCCGTACCAGATGCCCAGGGCCGCGCCCAGCACCGCCCCGCCCGAATACACCAGCCCGCCCCGCCAGAACATGACCGCCTCCAGCGGGTGGGCCAGGAAGTGGGGCAGGTCGATGAGCACGTAGAGCAGCCGCGCGCCCAGCACCGCCCCCACGAAGACCCACAGGGCGATGTCCGGCATGGCGGCGGCGTCCAGCCCGGCGGCCCGGGCCTCGACCCCGGCCCACCACAGGGACGCCAGGAAGGCCAGGGCCACCAGCAGCCCGTAGGTGTGCAGGCCGAACCCGCCGAACTCAAAGAGAATCGGATGCATGGCGGTGGAGCAGGTAGGAGAGCAGGGCCAGCCCCGCCCCCACGCTGATGCCGATGTCGGCCACGTTGAAGGCGGGCCAGTGCCACTGGCCCGCGTAGCAGTCCAGGAAGTCCGTGACCATCCCCAGGCGGGCGCGGTCGATGAGGTTGCCCAGGGCCCCGCCCCAGATGAGCCCCAGCCCGGTGACCAGCAGCCCCCAGCGGCGCGGGGCCGTGGCCACCAGCCAGGCGATGAAGCCCATGGCCACCACGTTCACGGCCATGAGGAACCCGGTCTGCCAGTCGATGCTGGCGCTGTTCAGGAACCCGAAGGCCGCGCCCTTGTTGAGCACGTAGGTCAGGTTGAAGAACCCGGGGATGACCTCCAGGCTCTCGCCGTGCGCAAAGTGCGCGCGCACCACGGCCTTGGTGATCTGGTCGGGCGCGGCCACGGCGGCCAGGCAGACGAGCGCCCAGGCGAAGCGCTTGAGCACGGGGCCTCCGCTCAGCGTCCGGCCAGCACCGCGGTGCAGCGCGGGCAGGCGTCGGGGTAGGCCGGGTCCTCGCCCAGGTGCTCGTCGTAGCGCCAGCAGCGCTCGCACTTGCGGCCCGGGGCTTGCCCCACGGCCACCAGCAGGCCGGGCAGGTCCTCGGAGCGCGCGGCGTCGGCCGGGGCGGCGGTCAGGGGCTCCAGGTCCACGGCCGAGACGATGAGGAATTCGGGCAGGTCCACCTCGGCCCCGCGCAGGGCGGCCAGCAGGTCGTCCTCGGCGTAGAGCGTGACCTTGGCGTCCAGGCTCTTGCCGATGACCTTGTCCTTGCGCATGGGCTCGATGGCCTTGGTCACCTCGGCGCGCACGGCCAGCAGGCGCTCCAGGCGGCCGCGCAGGGCCGGGTCCATGGCCGGGACCGGGGCGGACTGGCGCAGGGCGAAGACCGTGGGCACGCCGGGGCGCAGGGTCTCGGGCAGGAACTCGAAGACCTCCTCGGCGGTGAAGGAGAGGATGGGGGCCATGTCCATGACCAGCATCTTCAGGGTCTCGAAGATGACCGTCTGGGCGGCGCGGCGCTTGAGCGAGTCCTTGCCCTCCACGTAGAGGCGGTCCTTGATGACGTCCAGGTAGAAGGCCGAGAGGTCCGTGACGCAGAGGTTGTGCAGGGTGTGGTAGACCTTGTGGAACTCGAAGTCCTGGTAGGCCTGGGTCATGGTCTTGTGGGCCTCGGCCACCAGGTCCAGGGCGAAGCGGTCCAGGGGCGGCAGGTCCGCCACGGCCACGGCGTCGGCCGGGGTGAAGTCCCAGAGGTTGGAGAGCAGGAACTTGCAGGTGTTGCGGATGCGCCGGTAGGCGTCCACCAGGCGGGAGAGGATCTCGTCGGAGATGCGCACGTCCTCCTGGTAGTTCACGGCCGCCACCCACATGCGCAGGATCTCGGCCCCGTACTTGTCGATGATCTCCTGGGGCGCGATGACGTTGCCGATGCTCTTGCTCATCTTGCGGCCCTGGGCGTCCACCACGTAGCCGTGGGTGAGCACGGTGCGGTAGGGCGGCACGCCGCGGGCGCCCATGCTGGCCAGGAGCGAGGAGTGGAACCAGCCGCGGTGCTGGTCCGAGCCCTCCAGATACAGGTCCGCCGGGAAGCGGCACTCGGGACGCTGCTCCACCACGGCGGCGAAGCTCGTGCCGGAGTCGAACCACACGTCCAGGATGTCGTCCTCCTTGGTCCAGGGGCCGGGTCGGCCGCACTTGGGACAGGTCAGGCCCTCGGGCACCACGTCCTTGAGCTCGGCCTCGAACCACCAGTCGCAGCCCGTGGGGTGCTGCTCGAAGTGGTCCACGATGCCGAAGACCCAGTCCGCGTCGAACCAGGCCTCGCCGCAGGACCCGCAGATGAGCGCCGGGATGGGCACGCCCCAGTTGCGCTGGCGCGAGATGCACCAGTCCGGGCGGTTCTCGATCATCTGGTGGATGCGCTCCTGGCCCCAGGCCGGGACCCACTGCACCTGGTTGCGGATGGCCTCCAGGCTCTTTTTGCGCAGGTCGTTCTCGGCCATGGAGATGAACCACTGGGTGGTGGCCCGGAAGATGACCGGCTGCTTGCAGCGCCAGCAGTGGGGATAGGAGTGGGTGATCTTCTCCTGGGCCAGGAGGTGCCCCACTTCCTTCAGGGTCTCGATGACCTTGGGGTTGGCCTCGAAGACGTTCAGGCCCGCGAAGCGCGGCACGTCGGGCAGGAAGCGCCCGGCGTCGTCCAGGGGGGAGAGGACCTCCAGGCCGTAGCGCATGCCGGTCTCGTAGTCCTCGCGGCCGTGGCCCGGGGCGGTGTGCACGCAGCCGGTGCCCGCGTCCAGGGTGACGTAGTCGGCCAGGACGATGGGACTTTTCCGGTCGTAGAAGGGGTGGCGGGCCTCCAGGCCCTCCAGCTCGGCCCCGCGGGCCTCGGCCACGATGGCGTAGTCGGTCCAGCCGAAGCGGGCGGCGCAGGGGGCGAGCAGCTCCCGGGCCAGCAGGTAGTGCTCCCCGGCGGCTTTGACAAAAACGTACTCGAAGTCCGGATGCAGGGCCACGGCCATGTTGTCCGGCAGGGTCCAGGGGGTGGTGGTCCAGATGACCACGTACACGTGGGCCGGGTCCGCGCCGGGGAGCCACGCGGCCGCCTTGGGGTCGGGCAGGGGGAAGCGCACGAACACCGAGGGGGAGGTGTGGTCCGCGTACTCCACCTCGGCCTCGGCCAGGGCGGTGCCGCAGTCGCAGCACCAGTGCACCGGCTTCTTGCCGCGGGTCACGGAGCCCTTGGCCATGAACCGGCCCAGCTCGCGCGCCGTGGCCGCCTCGTAGGCGGGCTTCATGGTCATGTACGGGTCGTCCCAGGTGCCGAACACGCCCAGGCGCTTGAATTCCTTGCGCTGCACGTCCAGCCACTTCTCGGCGTACTGGCGGCAGACCTTGCGCACCACCAGGGTGGGCAGCTCCGTCTTGCCCTTGGCCTTGAACTCCTGGGCCACCTTGTGCTCGATGGGCAGGCCGTGGCAGTCCCAGCCGGGCACGTACTCGGCGCGGAACCCCGCCAGGTTGCGGGACTTGACCACCATGTCCTTGAGCACCTTGTTCAGCGCGGTGCCCATGTGGATGTGGCCGTTGGCGTAGGGCGGGCCGTCGTGCAGCACGTAGTCGCCCTTGTCGCCGCCAGCGGCGACCATGTGGCGGTAGGCGCCCACGGCCTCCCACCAGGCCAGCCGCTCGGGCTCGCGCTGGGTGAGGTTGGCCTTCATGGGGAAGGCGGTCTGCGGCAGCAGCAGGGTATCCTTATAATTGCTCATGGATGGGATCTCCGCGATACTTCGGGGGTAGGGATGCGAGGGGGAGAGATTGGAACAAGGCGGGCCCGAAGTCAAGACGCCGTCGAGCCCCCATGACAAAGGTGTCAAGGCGGCCCCACGCCCGGGGGGCGACAATGTCACTATTTTGATTACCGCCCCCCCCCCCCAGA
>JBFWIY010000266.1:0-5019 GCA_050255855.1 Desulfovibrionaceae bacterium | reverse complement strand
AGTCCGGGGCCTCGGACTCGTCGTCGTCGCGGCGGTCGTCGTCGGCGTCCTGGGGCTCCCCGCTGCGGCGCTCCTGGCGGCGATGGCGTTTTTCTTCCTGCTTCTTTTTCTTGGCCAGATCGCGGGCTCGTTTGGCGGCCTGGTAGTTGGGCTTCGCCATAGGGCGTCCTCCTCGGGGGTTGTGAAGCGTCCCGGAACGGCGGGGCGTTTCGTTGGCGGATGGCGGGCGGGGGGCGGGCCCCCGGGCCTCGGGCGGCGGCCGCGTGGGGGCGAGTGTTCCGGTCCACTTTGGGGGTCCGGCGCGGCATTGTCAACCGCGATCGGTCGGCGGAGGCGTTTCCGCGCCCCGCCGGTTCGATTTTCCCCGCGCGGCCTTGCAGACCCGTCCTCGATGCCGTATGGTCCCCCCCGTAGTCCTCAGGGCGGGGTGGAATTCCCCACCGGCGGTATCCCGGCGCGAGCCGGGGAGCCCGCGAGCGCCTTGGCCTCCCGGCCAAGGGTCAGCAGACCTGGTGCGACGCCAGGGCCGACGGTGACAGTCCGGATGGGAGAGGACAGGCATTCGCCCGTCGTGATGGGATCCTCCCGTCGCGTGGCCGGTCGGACGCACGGGGCGTCCGGCGGACCGCTCTCCCTGCGCCCGTTGGTTCAACCCGAACCCACACGGAGCAGGAAATGCAACACTTGACCCAGGCGGTGCTCGACGCCGCCAAAGAGGTGGACCGCGCCCTCCGGGCGCTGGCCCAAGGCCGTGGCGTGCTGGTGGTGGACGACCTGGACCGCGAGAACGAGGGGGACCTCATCTTCTCGGCCCAGCATCTCACCGAGGCCCAGATGGCCCAGATGATCCGCGACTGTAGCGGCATCGTCTGTCTGTGCCTGACCGGCGAGAAACTCGAATCCCTGGCCCTGCCCATGATGGTGGCGCGCAACACCAGCCGCCAGGGCACGGCCTTCACCGTGAGCATCGACGGGGCCCGCGACGTGACCACCGGGGTCAGCGCCGGGGACCGGGTGCGCACCGTGCAGGCCGCCATCGCCGAGGACGCCCGTCCCTCGGACCTGCACCGGCCCGGGCACATCTTCCCGCTGCGCGCCGCGCCGGGCGGGGTGCTGGAGCGCCGGGGCCACACCGAGGCCACGGTGGACCTCTGCCGCCTGGCCGGGCTCATGCCCGCCGGGGTGCTCTGCGAGCTCACCAACCCCGACGGCAGCATGGCCCGGCTGCCCGAGGTCCAGAAGTACGGCGCGGAGCACGACCTGCCCGTGCTGACCATCGACGCCCTGGCCGTCTGGCGGCGCGAGGTGGAGGCGGGCACGGACCTGGGCTTCGCGGCCGGGCCCGGCACGGGCAAGCAGCCCCACGCCGTGCTCGGCGGCGCGGCGGACTGATCCTCCTCCGCCCCCACTGCCCACCGACCACGGCCCTCGACCGACCGTGCAAAAAAGGCCGCCCCGGATTCCGGGGCGGCCTCGTTTTTGATGCGCTGGCGGGAAGGGCTACTTCTTCCCGGTCATCCAGTACTTCACCTGCTCCGGGTTTTCCTTGATGAAGCGCTTGGCGCCGGCCTCGGGCGTGGCCCCCTTTTCCTGGTTCCAGGCCATGACCATCTGGAGCTGGCCCGCGTCCTTCCAGGCGAAGCGGTCCAGCACGCCGTAGACCTCGGGCATGTCGGCCTTCAGGCCCTGGCGCACGATGGTGTCGATGTGCTCCTCGGCCCCGAGCACGCCCTTGGGGTCGGCCAGGTACTTGAGGTCCCAGCGGCCGAACATCCAGTGCGGGCTCCAGGCCGTGACCACGACCCACTTCTTGTTCTTGATGGCGTCGGCCAGGGCGGCGGTCATGGTGGCCCCGGAGCCCTCCATGAGCTCGTAGTCCAGGCCGTAGTCCTTGATGGCCTGCTCCGAGAGCTTCATGAGGCCCGCGCCGGGGTCGATGCCGATGATCCTGCCGCCGAACTGGTCCTTGTACTGGTTCAGGTCGGCGATGGAGTCGGCCGTCACGTAGGCGGGCACGGCCCAGCCCAGCTTGGCCCCGCCGGTGATGGGCCCGAGGTCCTCCACGTGATCCTTGACCTTGGCCAGGTAGTCGGCGTGGGTCACGGGCAGCCAGGCCGTGACCATGCCGTCCACGTCGCCCGAGCCCACGGCCTGCCACATGGCGGCCGCGGCCACGGGCAGGATGTCCACGTCGTAGCCCATCTGCCTGAGCACTTCCGCGATGGTGTTGGTGCTGGCGGTGGCGCAGTCCCACTCCACGTAGGCGAGTTTCACCGTGCCCTTGGACGCGGCCAGGCCGGGCGCGGCCGTGGCCAGGGTGAGCGCCAGGCCCAGGGCCAGGACGCCGAGGGCGGTCAGGGTGCGTTTCATGATGCCTCCTTGTGTGTCTGGTGTTTTTGTTGAAATGTCTATCGCTTGCGCTGGCCGATGGTCTGGAGCACGCGGTCCAGGAGCATGGCCACGATGACGATGCCGATGCCCGCCTCGAAGCCGCGGCCCATCTCCAGGCGCTGGATGGCCTTCCAGACCTCGCCGCCCAGGCCCTTGGCCCCGATCATGGAGGCGATGACCACCATGCTCAGGGCGAGCATCACGGTCTGGTTCACCCCGGCCATGATGGTGGGGGTGGCGAGCGGCAGCTCCAGCTTGAAGAGCCGCTGCCAGCGGCTGGCCCCGAAGGCCTCGGCGCACTCCACCAGCTCCTCGGGCACCTGGCGGATGCCCAGGGCCGTGAGCCGGATGGACGGGGGCACGGCGAAGGTCACGGTGGAGAAGATGGCCGCCACCTTGCCCAGGCCGAAGAAGGGGATGGCCGGGATGAGGTAGACGAAGGCGGGCATGGTCTGCATCACGTCCAGCACCGGGGTGAGGATGCGGTGCACCGTGCGGCTCATGGCCGAGGCGATGCCCAGGGGCACGCCGATGGCGATGGCCGTCAGGGTGGAGACCAGCACCAGGGCGATGGTGGAGATGGTGGCCGCCCACAGCCCCATGCTCCAGATGAGGGTGAGCCCGAGCAGGCAGAAGGCGGTGAGGCCCTTCTTGCGCGTCAGCCGCCAGACCGCGGCCGTGGCCAGGAGCAGGAAGAGGGGCTCGGGGATGGCCAGCAGGCCGGTCTCCAGCAGGCGCAGGCCGTGCTCCATGACGGCCGAGAAGGCGCGGGTGGCGAAGGCGAAGTGGGTGGCCAGGAAATCGATGGCGGCCTCGATGCCGTCGCCCAGGGGGATGTTGGGGATGGTCATTGCGTGCCTCCGCGCTCGGCGATGGCGCCCAGCAGCGCCCCGCGGTTGATGACTCCCTTGAGGTGCCGGGCCTCGTCCACCACGGGCAGGGGGTAGGGCAGGTCGTGCAGCACCTGGATGAGCTCCGGGGCCGGGGTGTCGGGCCGGGCGGTCCGGAGGTCCGTGGCCAGCACGCTCTCCAGGTCGCGGTCCCCGCGGTGCAGGGCCTGGCTGCACGCCTCGGCCCAGACCACGCCGTGCAGCCGGTGCTCGGCGTCGAGCACGAAGATGGAGCTGATGCCCGCGATCTTCATCTTGCGCAGGGCGGCGCGCGGGCCGTCGGTGCGGCGGTAGGCCACGGCCAGGGCCTTCTTCATCACCGTCTCGGCGGTGAGCACCTTGGTGATGTCCACGTTCTCCACGAACCGGGCCACGTAGTCGTCGGCCGGGTTGGTGAGGATCTCCTCGGCCGTGCCCTGCTGCACGATGGCCCCGTCGCGCATGAGCACGATGCGGTCGCCGATCTTCAGGGCCTCGTCCAGGTCGTGGCTGATGAACAGAATGGTCTTCCGGACCTTGTCCTGGAGGCCCACCAGTTCGTCCTGCATGTCGGAGCGGATGAGCGGGTCCAGGGCGGAGAAGGCCTCGTCCATGAGCAGGATGTCCGGGTCAAGCGCCAGGGCGCGGGCCAGGCCCACGCGCTGGCGCATGCCGCCGGAGAGCTGGTCGGGCAGGGCGCTCTCCCAGCCGGAGAGCCCCACCAGGGCGAGGGCCTCGCGCGCCCGGTCGCGCCGGACGGCCAGGTCCGCGCCCTGGATCTCCAGGCCGAAGGCCGCGTTGTCCAGCACCGTGCGGTGGGGGAACAGGGCGAAGTTCTGGAAGACCATGCCGAGCTTCTTCTGGCGCAGGGCGCGCAGCCCGTCGGGCGGGAGCCCCGTGACCTCCGCGCCGTCGATGAAGACCCGGCCCGCGGTGGGCTCGATGAGCCGGTTGATGCAGCGCACCAGGGTGGACTTGCCCGAGCCGGACAGACCCATGACCACCACGATCTCGCCTTCCTCCACCTCGAAGGACACGTTGTTCAACCCCACGCCGTGGCGGGTCCGCTCCATGATGGCGGCCTTGTCCGCGCCGCCCTTGAGCAGGCGCAGGGCCTCCTGGGGGCGCGGGCCGAATATCTTGTACAATCCTTCAACGACGATCTTGGCCATAGGGCCTCCTTGGCATGTTCCCGGGACCCCGGGCCGCCCGGGGGCGGTGGAAAAAGGTGACGAGGCGAGGCGGGGTCCCGGTTGCGCGGCGAAGCGCAGGGGAGCCGCCGGAACAGCGGGCGCGGAGCGGGGCGGACGGTCAGCGGGGCACGGGGTAACGGTCGCGCAGTCCCCGGGGCAGCCGGCTCAGGGCCGGGCTCCGCCAGGTTCGGCGCAACGCGCGAAGCGGGCATGAAGTCGAGACGTGAAACATCATAACTTGCATGAATCCAGCAAAGCAATGCGTAGCAACAATGACGCAACATCCCATACTGCATGGATTCATCATGCAACGCGAACCCATGCACAAAACTGGTGCATTGAAAATGCAGCCTACGTTGACCGTCGCAGAACCGTTCCGTGACGAACGATAAGACAGCCTCGTTTGGTATAGTTTACATACATAGAGATATGGCGTGTGTCAAATGAATGAAGAATTTGTGAATGATACTGTAAAATCGTTAGAATCCCAACCGTTCCGGGTGGGTGAGGGGGAGAGGGGCGGAGATCGGGGGAAGGGGAAAACCCCTTTTTAGGAAAGGGGTTTT
>JBFWIY010000265.1:0-5028 GCA_050255855.1 Desulfovibrionaceae bacterium | reverse complement strand
CCGGCCAGGGCCAGGCCGTGGCCCGCCAGGGCGATGCCGCTGGCGTGGCCGAGCAGGCAGCCCTGGTTGAGCAGGTGCTCGATGAAGCGGTTGTTGACGAAGTTGACCACCTGGTTGGGGTTTTGGCGGCAGGGGCCCACGGCCAGGTTGCCCTCGGGCCCGAACACGAAGTGCATGCCCGTGAGGCGCTTGCGCACCACCCGGCCGCCCTCGATGTCCGCGGTCTCTTCCTTGATCTTGGTCTTGCCGGGCTCGGGCTGGCGCGGGACGTAGTGCAGCCACAGCTCGGGCTCCGGGGCCTGGTGGGCGGTGATGCGGATGACCGGCCGCTCCCCCGCGCCGTGCCCGGCGGGGTCCGGGTGGGGCGTGAAGCTGCGGAAGTAGTGCTCCAGGTCCCGGTACAGGGGCTCGTCGTTGGTGCCCACCTCGGCCAGGCAGGGGCCCAGGTCCACGGTGAGGGTGTGGGCCACGGGATACTCGGCCCGGAAGCGGTCCATGAGGGAGCGGCAGGTGATGACGGTCATGCCTGGATCCTCCCCAGCACCCACTGGGTGTAGCGCTGCGCGGCGTCGATGCCCCGGGCCACCTCGATGCCCCTAAAGCCCCCGAAGGCCGAGACCTCGAAGACCACCGGGCCCTGGGGGGTGAGGGCCACGTCCACGCAGGTGAAGTCCAGGCCGAACAGGCCCTGGGCGCGCCGGGCCAGCTCGATGATCTCCGGGGCCGGGTCGTAGGCCGCGTACCTGCCGCCCGAGGCGGTGGTGGTGTTCCAGGCGTCGCCGGTCTTGCAGCGGGCGTAGGTGGTCAGGTACTCGCCGCCCAGGAAGACCAGGCCCAGGTCCTCGTCGCCCAGGTCCACGGTCTTCTGGATGTACATCACCGGGAAGTCGCTGCGGTAGGCCTCGATGTCGGCGCGGGCCCCGTTTCCGGCCGTGAGCACGGTCATGCCCCGGGCCTTGGTGGAGTAGAGCGGCTTGAACACCGCCTGGCCGTAATGCTCCAGGGCGGCCAGGGCCTGGTCCGTGGACTCGGTGATGGTGGTGGGCGGCATGGGGATGCCGGCCAGCTGCATGGTCAGGGTGCAGGACAGGCGGTCCAGCACGCGCAGGATCTTCAGCGGGTCCGAGAAGATGCGCAGGCCGCGGCCGGACAGGTAGCGCAGCACCTCCAGACGGTCCAGCAGGTCCGGGGAGTAGCGCGCCCCGATCTTTTTGACGATGAGGGCGTCGAGCTGCGCCAGGTCCGTGTCCTCGAACCAGCAGCGGCCCGAGGGCAGGTCCAGGCGGATGTCCGCCATTTCGATGAGCAGGCGGTGGCCCGTGGCCTGGGCCACGGCGTCCGCCAGGCGTTCGGAGGACCAGCCTCCCTTGGTGCCGACCACGCCGATCTTGGGCATCGTGTGCGTCTCCGTGTGCATCGTTGCAGGGTTGGGGCGGGGTTCGCTTCGCTAATAGTCCAGCACCTGCATGGGCAGCTCGAAGGCCTCCCAGGGGCGGCCCCGGTGGGCCAGGAGCTTTTCCAGCAGGTAGTTGGCGCGCAGGTACATCTCCTCGGCGAACTCGTGCTGGAGCTCGAAGCGCGTGGAGGTGAAGAACGAGCGCGCCAGGCCCAGGGTGAGCCGGGCCTGGAAGGTGGCGTCGCCGTGGCGCACGGCGAAGGCCTGGGCGAATTCGTAGAACTGCTGGCTGGTGGCGCGCAGGCGCTGGCGCAGGTTCTCCTCGAACACGGGCAGCCGGAAGTTGGAGACCATGAACACGCTCACGTCCTGCACCAGGTCGGCCCGCCGGGAGCGGTACAGGTCGATGAAGTGCACGCTCTGGTCGGCGTGGTCGTAGACCACGTTGTTCATGTTGAAGTCGCCGTGGATGAACACCGAGAAGGGGGCGGGCAGCTCGCGCTCCATGACCTCAGCCGCGTCGAACAGGGCCTCGGTGGAGAGCACCTCGGCCGCGCCCACCTTGAGCCCGCGCCGGAAAAAGCCGGGGTGCACCTGCTGGATGCTCCCCAGGCGGGAGCGGAGCTGGGCCACGTAGTCCGTGGGGATGGGCGCGGCCACCAGGGTGGTCTCCCAGACCTCCTCCAATATCTGCTCCAGGATGAAGTAGGCGTTCTGGAAGACCTCCTCGTCGCCGGTGAGCTCCAGCTCCTCCAGGGTGCAGCCGGGCAGGAACTCCACCAGCATGGAGGCCTTGTCGTCCTCCTCGTGGTAGCTGAAGATCTTGGGGCCCAGGCCGGGGCGGATGCCCTCCCAGCTGACGATGTTCTCCTTTTCGCGCCGGATCTTCCGGAGCGCGCCCTCCTTGAAGATGCTGCCGTGGGCGGCGTTGGCCGGTTCCTCCTTGGCCTCCACCTTGCCGATGCGGCAGCCCGAGCGCGAGCCCCAGATGCCCTTGAAGTCGATGTCCGAGATGTCGCCCTTGTAGCCGCTCTTGCTCAGCGTCTGTTGCAGGGCCTGGAACTGCTCGATTTTGATCTTCTCGCCGATGAGGGCGAAGATCATGGCCTCGCCGATGTTCAGCAGCGAGTCGCCGATGCGCTCCAGGTAGCGGAAGATGAAGAGCACGGTGATGAGCTCCTCGACCTTCAGCCCGATGCGCAGCTCGCTCATGATGCGGTCGAAGGTGTCCTTGTACAGCCGGTCCAGGTCGGGCTCGGTGCGGCAGATCTTGAGCGCCCCGGCCAGGTCGTTCTTCTGCTGCACGGGCAGCACTAGGGCCAGGCCCTCGTCGATGATGTCGAACATGCGGTCCGGGTCGAAGCGCAGCAGGAAGCGGTGGTCCTTGAGGTAGCCCATCTGCTTGACCACGTTGACGCAGAAGTCCGCGATGCGCTCCAGATTCACGCAGGAGATCTGGATGGCGCGGATCTCGTTCACCGTGCGCTTGGCCAGCTCATCCTCGGTGTGGATCTTGGAGAAGCACTTGTTCTCGATGATGTTCTTGAGGTTGTCGATGTAGTCGTCGCGGGAGACGATCTTGTCGTACGCCTCGGCGGACGGGGCGTGGAGGAATTCGCGCGTGGCCCGGGCCTGGTTGGCGACCTCCAGGGCCAGGAACTTGAAATTGCTCCCGATGCCTTCGATGCTGATCATGGGTGGGGTCCGTGGCCCGGGTCAGGAGGTGATGGACATGGTTTCGTTTCGGCTCTCGCTGCGCTTGATCTCCTTCCAGGCGATGGTGAGGGAGAGCTTGCTGCCGCCGGACTTCTTCTTGCCCTTGACGGTGAAGCGCAGCAGGGAGGCCGGGTAGAGCACCAGCTCCTCCGCCTCGGTGGAGAGGATCACCCGGCCCTTCTCGATGCCGTCGATGACGGACTGGAGATACTGCTTGATGGTGCGGGGGTCCTGCAGGGACTCGAACACGAATTTTTCGTCCTGGCTCATGTCGGGGCCTCCGGGGCTAGCTGGAGAGTCGGTCTCGGTATTCATGGATCACCGTGTCGCGGTCCATGCCCGCGGTGATGAGTTTCTTGCCGATGGAGAGATCGTCCCAGGCGGGCTGGTAGCCCACCTCGCGGGCGGCCTTGGCCTTGTCCTGCAGGGCGGGGTCCTTGACCTTCTCCCCCAGGTGGCAGTCGTCGCCCATGGTCACGAGCAGGCGCCGGGCCGAGGGCCGCAGCGGGTCCACGCGCCGGTTGCGCTCGTTGACCACGGAGATGAGGAAGTCGGTGTAGCGCTGGGACTGGGGGTTCCAGACCTCGTAGCCGTCCACGTCGTACCCGGCCAGCAGGATGGGCCAGAACTCCTCGGGGTGGGGGATGACCACCCCGCCGCCCAGGGCCCGGGCCTCGGCGATGACCTCGCTGGCCCGGTAGAAGTACTTGAGGGGGAAGCCGGCCTTGACGATCTGCTTCACGGCCCGCAGGAAGATCTGGGCCCGGTTGATGAGCCCGTCGCCGTAGTCCTCGCGCAGGCAGTCGAAGAAGTCGCGCAGCAGCTTGTTCTTGATGGCCGCGGGGGGCAGGGTCGCGTAGTGGCGGTCCAGGAGTGTCTCCACCTTGCGGGTCACGGCGCGCACGAAGCGCACCAGGTCCTCGCCCGCGCCGGTCTCCTCGGCGGCCTGGGCCAGGCGGGCGGTGCGGGGCTTGGTGATGGTCTCCATGAAGTCGAAGAGCTGGGAGGAGCGGTAGCGGAAGGTGTGCTCCAGCATGGCGCGCAGGGTGGTGGCCTCGGCCACGCGCTCGGCCCGGAAGTGGAGCAGGAGCTGGACCTTCTGGTTGAAGCCCGAGGAGTAGCAGTCCACCTCCACCCCGGCCCAGCCCTCGCGCTCGGTGAGCACGTTGTGCTGGGTGGGGATGATGAGGGCGTCCTCGGCCGCGGGGAACATGGCCTGGATGCGGGCGTCGATGTGCTCCAGGGGCACGAACTCGGGGTGCCAGTGGATGGCCAGCACGGACGTCTGGCGCTGGAACACGCGGCCCGGGGCGCGCACCCGGCGGATCTGCTCCTCGGTGAGGTCCGTGGAGGCCACGGCCAGGAAGACGGCCTCCTCGCGTTCGGTGATCTCCTCGGGCACGGGGATCGGGCCGGTGGCCGGGGCGGTCCCGGCGTGCTGGGCGTGCTTCGTTCCCATGTCGGTCCTATTTGTAGAGGTCATGGCAGCGGCGCTTGCATTCGGCCAGGGCCTCGACCCCGGCGCGCAGGGCGGCCGGGTCGCGGACCTGCCAGGCCGCGCGGAACCCGGCCAGGGCTTCGAGGTATTCGCCGTAGTGCGACGCGCCCTTGTCGGCGTCGGGATAGGTGCACATGGTCTCGGAGTCGGCCAGGAAGGCCTCCACCACGGCCGGGGCGGGCAGCCCGCCCTGGGTCAGGGCGGTCTGGATGGCCTTGAACCCGGTCTTCATGTGTTTCTTCAGGGACTTGTACCGGGGCCGTCCAGAAGCGTCCGGGGCGGCCTCGGCGTCGTCCGCCTCCCTGGCCTCCCCGGCGTCGGGGGATTCGCCCCCGGCCTCGATCTTGAGCTTGACGCGGCAGCCCGCCTCGCCGGGCTGGGGCTTGATGTCCAGCCGGATGCGGGAGAGCCCCTCGGG
>JBFWIY010000264.1:0-5029 GCA_050255855.1 Desulfovibrionaceae bacterium | reverse complement strand
CTGTTCAACCAGGCCCACGTGGGGGATGTGAAGATCCCCTACAGCACCTTCCTGCAGAAGGTGGACGCGGGCGAGGTGCACTCCGTGCGCAACCAGGGCCAGCAGATCCTGGGCGTGGCCGGGGACAACACCCGCTTCACCACCTATGCCCCCAACGACCCGTCCCTCATCGGCGACCTCAAGCAGAAGGGCGTCCAGATCGTGGCCGAGCCCCCGGAAGAGGCCCCCTGGTACATGACCCTGCTGGTCTCCTGGTTCCCCATGCTGCTGCTCATCGGCGTCTGGGTCTTCTTCATGCGCCAGATGCAGGGCGGCGGCTCCGGGGGCCGCGGGGCCATGAGCTTCGGCCGTTCGCGCGCCCGGCTCATCAACGAGGAGACCGCCCGCGTCACCTTCCAGGACGTGGCCGGCGTGGACGAGGCCAAGGAGGAGCTCTCGGAGATCGTCGAGTTCCTACGCAATCCCCGCAAGTTCACCCGCCTGGGCGGGCGCATCCCCAAGGGCGTGCTGCTGGTGGGCCCTCCGGGCACGGGCAAGACCCTGCTGGCCCGGGCCGTGGCCGGCGAGGCGGGCGTGCCCTTCTTCTCCATCTCCGGCTCCGACTTCGTGGAGATGTTCGTGGGCGTGGGCGCTTCCCGCGTGCGCGACCTCTTCGCCCAGGGCAAGAAGAACGCCCCGTGTCTGATCTTCATCGATGAAATCGACGCCGTGGGCCGCCAGCGCGGCGCGGGCCTGGGCGGCGGCCACGACGAGCGCGAGCAGACCCTGAACCAGCTCCTGGTGGAGATGGACGGCTTCGAGTCCAACGAGGGCGTCATCCTGGTGGCCGCCACCAACCGGCCCGACGTGCTCGACCCGGCCCTGCTCCGGCCCGGCCGGTTCGACCGCCAGGTGGTGGTGCCCACCCCGGACGTGCGCGGCCGCAAGCGCATCCTGGACGTGCACACCCGCAAGGTCCCGCTGGACTCGAAGGTGGACCTGGACGTCATCGCCCGCGGCACCCCGGGCTTCTCCGGCGCGGACCTGGAGAACCTGGTGAACGAGGCCGCCCTGCACGCCGCCAAGCTGGAGAAGGATCAGGTCTCCGCGGCCGACTTCGAGGAGGCCAAGGACAAGGTCCTCATGGGCAAGGAGCGGCGCAGCGTCATCTTGTCCGAGGAAGAGAAGCGCACCACGGCCTTTCACGAGGGCGGCCACGCCCTGGTGGCCAAGCTGCTGCCCGGCACCGACCCGGTGCACAAGGTGTCCATCATCCCCCGCGGCATGGCCCTGGGCGTCACCATGCAGCTGCCCGTGGACGACCGCCACAACTACTCCCGCCTGTACCTGGAGAACATGCTGGCCATGCTCCTGGGCGGCCGAGTGGCCGAGGAGCTGGTGCTCAACCAGATGACCACCGGCGCGAGCAACGACATCGAGCGCGCCACCAAGACCGCGCGCAGCATGGTCTGCAACTGGGGCATGAGCGAGAAGCTCGGCCCGCTCAGCTTCGGCGACAGCCAGGAGCAGGTCTTCCTGGGCAAGGAGCTCATCCACAACCGCTCCTACGGCGAGGACACCGCCCGCACCATCGACGAGGAGGTGCGGCGCATCATCGACGAGGCCCACGACAAGGCCCGCACCCTGCTCAAGGACAACCTGGATATCCTGCACCGCATCGCCGACGCCCTGCTGGAGCGCGAGACCATCAGCGGGGACGACATCGACGTGCTCATCAAGGGGGAGACGCTCCCCCCCATGCAGGCCAACGGCAAGGGGCAGGCCGCTCCCGCCGACCGGAAGCCCGGCTACGCGCCGGTCTCCGAGCGGCCCGCCGCCCGGCCCGAGGCCTCGGGCGACGACTTCAAGCTGGAAGAGGACGGGGCCGACGCGGACGACGACGGCCCCAGCAAGGAGCCCGACGCGGGACCTGACCCGGACCCCGGCAAGGGATCCGATAAGGGCTCCGGCGGCGAGGGCGGTCCCGGCGACGGCAACGGGAAACTCCAGTAGGAGCGGTCGCCCATGCGCGACGTGCAGTGGACGGTACGAGGGGGGAGGGTCCTGGGACCCGCCCCCTTCTTTATCGCCGGCATCGTGAACGTCACGCCCGACTCCTTCTACGACGGCGGCCGCCACGCCGACACGGCCTCGGCCGTGGCCCACGGCCTGGAGCTGGCCCGCCAGGGGGCGGACCTGCTGGACGTGGGCGGCGAGTCCACCCGGCCCTACGCCGACCCCGTGCCCGAGGCCGAGGAGATCCGCCGCGTGGCCCCGGTGCTGCGCGGCCTGGCCCAGGCCCTGGGCCCGGACGGCCCGGTGCTCTGCGTGGACACGGTGAAGCCCGGCGCGGCCCGCGCGGCCCTGGAGGCGGGCGCGGCCGTGGTCAACGACGTCTCGGCCCTGGCCGATCCGGCCCTGCTCGACCTGCTGGCCGAGTTCCGGCCCGGCTACGTGCTCATGCACACCCAGGGGACCCCGGCCGACATGCAGGACGCCCCGCGCTACGCCGATCCCGTGGCCGAGGTGCTGGCCTTTTTCGAACGCGGTCTGGCCCGGCTGACCGCCGCCGGACTGCCCGAGGACCGCGTGGTCCTGGACCCGGGCATCGGCTTCGGCAAGCGGCTGGAGCACAACCTGGCGCTGCTCCGGGGCGTGGAGCGGTTCATGGCCCTGGGGCGGCCGGTGTACGTGGGGCTGTCCAACAAGTCGCTGTTCGCGGGACTCCTTGACCTCGGGCCCGATGAGCGGCACAACGCAACCCAGGCGGCCACGGCGGTGCTGGCCATGCGCGGCGTGGCCGTGCACCGCGTGCACGAGGTGGAGCCCACCCGGCAGACCCTGGCCGTGGTGCGGGCCCTGAGCGGAGAGCCATGATCGAACTGTTCGGACTGCAAATCTCCTGGCGGGAGCTGCTGGACATCGGCATCGTCGCCCTGGTGTACTACTACCTCATCCTGCTGGTGCGCGGCACCCGGGCGGTGGCGGTCATCTACGGCCTGGTGCTCATCCTGCTGGTCTATTCCGCGTCCGACTTCCTGGGGCTCTACACCCTCAACTGGCTCTTGACCAATTTCCTGGGATCCATCTTCCTGGTCATCATCATCCTGTTCCAGGCCGACATCAAAAAGGCCCTGTCCCAGCTCGGCGGGGGCCGCTTCTTCAAGCGCACCCAGCTGGGCGAGGAGACCATCAACCAGCTGGTGCAGGCGGTCATGACCATGTCGCGCCAGCACTGCGGCGCGCTCATCGTGCTGGAGCGCAACGTGCCCCTGGGCGACATCGTGGAGCGCGGCGTGGAGGTGGGCGCCAAGCTCACCAAGGAACTGCTCATGACCATCTTCTTCGTGGACACCCCGCTGCACGACGGCGCGGTGGTGGTCCGCCAGGGACGCATCGCCGCGGCCGCCTGCATCCTGCCGCTCTCTAGCAAGTTCCGCGGCCAGACCGTGTTCGGCACGCGCCACCGCGCCGCCCTGGGCATCAGCGAGGAGTCCGACTCCATCACCGTGGTGGTCTCGGAGGAGACGGGCGACGTGTCCATCGCCATGAACGGGCGGCTGACCACCAGCCTGGACGAGACCCGGCTGCGCCGCGTCATCACCAAGGTCCTGGAGCGCTAGCATGAACGTCCGCTGGCAGCACGCCGCCCTGGCCCTGGTCCTGGCCGTATTCACCTGGTATCTGGTCACCGGCCGGGAGCGGGTGGAGACCTGGATGCCGCTCTCCGTGGAGATGGTCAACGTGCCCCAGGGGCTCATCGTGCACAAGGGCCTGGTGAGCAAGGTGGAGGTCCGGCTGCGCGGCCCGCGCGGGCTGGTGCGCACCCTGGACGAGAAGAAGCTCGTCTACTCCCTGGACGCCGGCAAGCTCAAGGTGGGCGAAAACCTGGTGGAGTTCTCCGCCGAGAAGATCCCCCTGTCCCGGGCCTACGAGGTGGTGGAGATCAAGCCCAGCCGCATCGTCCTGGCCGTGGACCGCATCGTCTCCAAGACCGTGCCCGTGCAGGTCAGCTGGGAGGACCAGGAGGACCTGGACAAGAACTTCCAGCTGCTCGACCTGCGCGCCGAGCCGGACCACGTGGAGCTCAAGGGGCCCGAGTCCGTGCTGCGCAAGATCGAGCAGGCCGACGCCCGGCTCTATGTGGCCTTTGACGGCGAGCCGCCGCGCACCCATGCCGAGCAGGTGCCCATCGCCGCCCCGGACGAGGTGGAGGCCAATCCGGGCGTGGTCAAGGTGGAGATGAGCATCGGCCCGGTCACCCAGCAGGTGCCGGTGAAGATCCGCTCCTTCGAGATGGAGCCCCCGGACGGCTACTCCGTGCAGGTGAAGACCGATTCGGTGCTGCTCCAGGTGGAGGGGCCCAAGGTGCTCTTCCGCAACGACGAATACCGCAAGGACATGGCCGTGGTGCTGCGCTTCGGCGAGGACGTCGGGCCGGGCGCCCACAAGCTCCAGTACTTCGTGAAGCTCCCGCCGGACTGCCGGCTGGTGGGCAAGGACCCCGAGACGGTCACCGTGGTGCTGGAAAAGCGCAAATGATCCGCATTTTCCTTTTTCGAGGTGTGATGCATGCGTAACCGCCTTTTTGGGACGGACGGCCTGCGCGGCCGTGTCAACGAGTATCCCATGACCCCGGAGATCGCCCTGCGCCTGGGGCTGGCCGCGGGCCAGTACTTCCGCAACGGCAGCAAGCGCCACCGGGTCATCATCGGCAAGGACACCCGGCTCTCGGGCTATGTCTTCGAGACGGCGCTGACCTCGGGCTTCTGCGCCACGGGCATGGATGTCTTCCTGGTGGGCCCGCTGCCCACCCCGGCCATCAGCTTCCTGACCCGCAACATGCGCGCCGACCTGGGCGTGGTCATCTCCGCCTCCCACAATCCGTTCTGGGACAACGGCATCAAGTTCTTCGACCGCGAGGGCTTCAAGCTCGACGACGGCGTGGAGGACGAGATCGCCCGGCTGGTGCTGGCCGAGCGTCCGAGCTGGGACTTCCCGGCCCCCGAGGCCGTGGGCCGCGCCTACCGGCTCGCCGACGCCCGGGGCC
>JBFWIY010000263.1:0-5041 GCA_050255855.1 Desulfovibrionaceae bacterium | reverse complement strand
CCCAGCCCGACCCCCACCACCCCGCCGAACCCGCACACCACCAGGGCCTCGATGTTGAATTGCAGGAGGATGTTCAGCATGCGCGCGCCCGTGGCCATGCGGATGCCGATCTCGCGGGTGCGCTCGGTGACGCTCACCAGCATGATGTTCATGACCCCGATGCCGCCCACCAGCAGCGAGATGGCCGCCACCGAGCCGAGCAGCACGGTGAGGGTGTCCTGGGTGGAGGTGGCCATCTGCAACAGCGACGCGGTGTTGCGGGCCTGGAAGTCCTCGGTGTGGTGCCGGGCCAGCAGGAGCTCGCGCACCGCGGCCTGGGTCTCGGACACGCGGTTCACGTCGGCCACGCGCACGGTGATGTTGCTCAGGTAGCGCTTGCCGAAGACGCGCATGAACCCGGTGGAGAGGGGCACCAGGGCCACGTCGTCCTGGTCGTGGCCGAACATGTTGGCCCCCTTCTCCTCCAGCACGCCGATGACCTCGAAGGGCACGTTGCCCACCAGGGCGTACTGGCCCACGGGGTTCCGGTCCGGGAAGAGGTTGTCGGCCACGGTCTTGCCCAGCACCACCACGGGCGTGTAGCTGTCCAGGTCGTCCTGGGTGAAGAAGGTGCCCTTGGCCACGTTCCAGTCGTTGGCCTTGGGAAAGCCGGGCCAGACCCCGCGCACCTGGGTCAGGTAGTCCAGGTTGCCCGCGCGCATGGTGCTCTGGCTCTCGCGCTGGGGCACCACCACGTCCACATTGGGCAGCTTGGCCACGGCCTCGGCGTCGGCCTCGGTGAGGGTGGCGATCTCGCTGGTGGGGCGCATGCCGGGCGCGCCGGGCATGACCATGATGAGGTTGGTGCCCATGGACTGGATGCTGGCCAGGACCTTGGCCTTGCTGCCGTCGCCGATGGCCAGCATGGTGACCACCGCGCCCACGCCGATGACCACGCCCAGCAGGGTGAGCGCCGTGCGGAAGACGTTGGCCTTGAGGGAGCGCAGGGCCATCTTCACGGCCTCGGCCAGGTCCGCCGGAGTGAGCCAGCGCGGGCGGCGGGCGGCGGGCTCCGCCGGGGCCGCGGCCCGGGACGCGACCCGGTCGGCCGCCTCGTCCGGGCGCTCGTCGGAGATGATGCGGCCGTCGCGCATGGTCACCACGCGCGGGGCCCGGGCGGCCAGGTCCGGGTTGTGGGTGATGAGCAGCACGGTGCGGCCCTCGGCGTGGAGCCGCTCCAGCAGGTCCATGACGTCCTCGCCGCTCTGGGTGTCCAGGGCGCCGGTGGGCTCGTCGGCCAGGACCACGGCGGCGTCGTTCATGAGGGCCCGGGCGATGGACACGCGCTGCTGCTGGCCGCCGGAGAGCTGGCCGGGCCGGTGCCCGGCGCGGTCCCCCAGGCCCAGGCGGGAGAGCAGCTCCCGCGCCCGCTCCAGGCGCTCGCGGTGCGGCATCCCGGCGTAGACGGCCGGGATCTCCACGTTCTCCTCGGCCGAGGCCGTGGGCAGCAGGTTGTAGCGCTGGAACACGAAGCCGAAGGTGTCGCAACGCAGGTCGGCCAGCTCGTCCGGGGTGAGCTCGGCCACGTCCCGGCCGCGCACCCGGTAGGCCCCGCCGCTGGCCCGGTCCAGGCAGCCCATGATGTTCATGAGGGTGGACTTGCCCGAGCCGGACTGGCCCACGATGGCCACGAACTCGCCCGCGGCCACGCAGAGGTTCACGTCGTCCAGGGCGCGGACCTCCTGGTCCCCGGTGCGGTAGACCTTGCTCACCCCGGCCAACTCCAGGAGCGGGGTCCCGGGGGCGGCGGAATACGGCGTGCGGCTCACAGCCTGGCCCCTCCGCCGGGCATGGGCGGCATGCCCTTTTCGCCCTTGGCCGCGCTCCCGTTCTGGCTGCCGCCCGCGTCCGGGGCCGGGGCCTTTTCCTGGCCGGTGATGACCGCCTCCCCGGCCTCCAGGCCCGACGTCACCACGATCTGGGTGCGGCTGGAGATGCCCAGCTTGACCTGGCGGGTCTCCGGGCCGCCCGCGCCGAGCACGCGCAGCTCGCCCGCGCCGTCGCCGTGGTCCGTCACCGCGGCCAGGGGCGCGAGCACGGCGTCCTTGGCCTCGTTCACCACGAAAAAGCACTGGGTGGTCATGTCGGTCATGAGCACGCCGTCGTCGTTGGGCACGTCCACCAGCACGTGGTAGAGCACCACGTCGTTGACGGTCTCCGGGGTGGGCTTGATCTGGCGCACCACGCCCTCCCACTTGCGGTCGGGCAGGCCCAGGATGGTGAACCAGGCGCGCATGCCGGGCCGGATCTTCACCACGTCGGCCTCGCTCACCTCGGCCTCGGCGGTCATGGTGCGCAGGTCCGCGATGGTCAGGATCACCGGGGCGTTCTGGTTGGCGTTGACGGTCTGGCCCTCCAGGGTGGTCTGGTCCGAGACCGTGCCGCCCATGGGGGCGTAGATCCGGCAGTAGCCCAGGTTGGCCTTGTCCTCCTCCAGCGAAGACCGATACTGCTTGATCTGGGCCTGGATGGCCTGGACCTTGGCCTCGGCCACCCGAGCCGAGGTCTGGGCGGAGTCCAGGGTGTCCTGGGACACGAAGGTCTCCTCGAAGAGCTCCTGGTTGCGGCGGGCCTGGGTGCGGGCCAGGTCCATCTCGGCCCGGGTCTGGACGAGCTGGGCCTGGAGGTCGCCGAGCCTGGCCTCGTCGGCGCGCACCTTGGCCTCGTAGATGGTGGGGTCGATCTCGGCCAAGAGCTGGCCCTTGGTCACCTGGTCGCCGATCTCCACGTAGACCTTGCGCACCTGGCCCGAGACCTGGGCGCCCACGTCCACGTAGTCCTTGGGCTGGAGCGAACCGAGCGAGGTGACGGTGCGCACGATGTCGCCGCGCACGGCCGGGGTGGTGGCCCAGCGCAGGGTGGCCTCGCCCCCGCCCCCCCAGCGCTCCCAGGCCCGCCAGCCGCCCCAGGCCGCCGCGGCCAGCCCGGCCAGGACCAGGAGCAGGACCAGGATGCGGCGGCCGCGGCGGCGCGGCGGCGCGGACGGGGCGGCCAGGGGGCCGGAGGACAGGGCGGGCCCGGCCGGGGCGCGTTCGGTGTCGGCAGGGGCGGAGGCGGGCAGGCGGGTGACGTTGGGACGGGTCATGGGCGCTCCGGGGACCGGCCCGGCGGCGTTGCCGCGCAGGGCCGTTGAGATTACGATGGTCGGGCCGCCGGGGCCGGAATGGCGGGACATCCGGCGGCCTCTTCCCGGTTCAACGCGCGGCCCGGAAAAATCCGTCGCCGCCCGTCGAAAAAAAACGGATGATTTTCTCGTCCCGGCGCGACGGATTCGCGCCGCCCGGACGTTCAACCCTTCAGGAGGGCCCGCGGGCCCAGGCGAGGTTCACCGTGTTCTTCCGCCGCCCGGACGCCGATCCCCGCCCCCCCGACCCGGACGCCGCCCTGGTGCGCGCCCTGGGTGAGGGCGACGAGACGGCCCTGGCCGCCCTGGTGGACCGCCACCTGGCCCGGCTCACCGCCCTGGCCGGACGGCTGCTGGCCAGCCCGGCCGAGGCCCAGGAGGTGGCCCAGGAAGTCTTTCTCCGGGCCTGGGCGCGGCGCGGGACCTGGCGCGAGGGCCGGGCCCGCTACGCCACCTGGCTGCACCAGGTGGCCCTGAACCTCTGCCGCGACCGGCTGCGCCGCCGCCGCGAGGTCCCGGCCACAAGGCCGGGGGACGACCCGGACGCCGGGCCATCGCCCCTGGAGAACCGGCCCGACCCGGCCCCGGGGCCCGAGGCCCAGGCCCTGCGGCGCGACGAGGCCGCCCGGGTGCGCGCCGCCCTGGCCCGGCTGCCCGAGCGCCAGCGCGAGGCCCTGGCCCTGACCTACTGGCAGGGCCTGGACAACCGGGAGGCGGCCGAGGCCCTCAAGGTCTCGGTGGACGCCCTGGAGTCGCTCCTGGCGCGGGGACGGCGGGCCCTGCGGGGCATGCTGGCGG
This sequence comes from Desulfovibrionaceae bacterium, assembly GCA_050255855.1. Lineage (GTDB taxonomy): Bacteria > Desulfobacterota > Desulfovibrionia > Desulfovibrionales > Desulfovibrionaceae. The sequence continues at coordinate 1,080 of JBFWIY010000263.1, read as the reverse complement.
AGGAACGGATGGACCAAGCGGGAGGAGAACCATGAACAAGCGCCCCACCCCGGAACTTTCCCGGACCGCCCCGGACCCGGACATGACCGAGGCCCGGTTCGCCCGGCTGCTGGAGGCCTACGGCCCCGCGCCCGAGCGCTGGCCCGCGGCCGAACGCGCCGCGGCCCTGCGCCTGGCCGCGGGCTCGGACCGCGCGGCCGAGGCCCTGCGCCGGACCCAGGCCCGGGACGCGGCCCTGGAGGCCCGGCTGGACGCCCTGCCGCCCCTGGCCCCGGACCCCGGCCTGCGCCGCCGCATCCTGACCCGCATCGACCACCCCACCCGGGCCGAGCGCTGGGCCGACGCCTGGCGCGGCCTGGCCGTGGATCTGGCCGCCGGGGTGGGCGGACCGGCCCCGGCCCTGGCCCTGGGCTCGGCCGCCCTGCTCCTGGGGGCCCTCACCGGCCTGGCCCTGCTGGCCCACGGCCCCGCCGCCGTGCCCGTGGACATCACCCAGATGGCCCTGTTCACCGACAACTTCGGAGGGTTCTGAGCCGTGGAGCGCAACCGAGGCGACTGGAGACGGGCCCTGCTGGGCATCTCCCTGGTGCTGAACCTCTTCTTCGTGGGGCTGGTGGCCGCGGCCTGGATCGCCGGGCCGGACGGCGCGGGCCTGCCCATCCTGGGGGCGCTCACGGACCGGCGGCCCCGCACCATGGGCGTGCCCGGCCCGCACGAACTCAAGCGCGCCCTGCCCGAGACGCGGCAGGCCCTGCTCCGCCAGCTGCTGCACGAGCACAAGGCGGACATCGTGCCCCGCTTCGAAAAGCTCTGGAACCTGCGCGACGAGGTGACCCGGGCCATGGCCGCCGAGCCCTTCGACCGCCCGGCCCTGGAGGCCCTGTTCGCCCAACTGCGCGACCAGGAGTCCGACGTGGCCGCCGCGGCCCAGCGCATGCTCGCCGACCTGCTGGAGCGCCTGCCCCCCGAGGACCGCGCCAAGGTGGCGGCGCTCATGCCCGTGCGCCCGCCCCGCCCGCCGGACGACGGCAAGTAGACGGCGGCGAGTCGGGGCCGGGGGCCTCAGTCGTAGGCCAGCTT
>JBFWIY010000262.1:0-5093 GCA_050255855.1 Desulfovibrionaceae bacterium | reverse complement strand
ACATGCCTTGCGGCGGAAACGCCCGGGGCTACCAGGAGCTGTCCGCAAAGGGGTTGGAGCCGAAACCGAAGTCGGCCTCGGGCTCGCCGCCCGTGGCCGGGGCGTCGGAGCTCCCGGCCTCGGCAGCCGCGCCGCCCTCGGCCGCGGCGCCGCCGGCCACGCCGGCCACGACCACGCCCTGGCTCTTGACCTTCTCCACTTCCTTCTGCAGCTCGTCGAGCTTCTTGATCATGTCGTCGACCTTGCCCGCGGCCATGGTGATCTTCTTCTCACCGGCGGCCGAGGCGTCGTCGTAGACCTTGACCTTGGCCTCCAGGCCCTTGACCTTGGCGGCGATGTCGGCGGCCTCGCCCTCGGCCTTGGCCACGGCGGCCTTCAGGGCCGCGTTCTCGGCGCGCAGCTCGGCCAGCTTGGCCAGGATGGCCTGGGCCTGGGACAGCTCGGCCCCGGCCAGGGGGGCCAGCTTGACCTTGGCGCCCAGTTTGGCCACGTCGTCGCTGGCGTATTTGGTGAGCCCGGGCTCCTGCTCGTAGATGAAGCCCTTGGACAGGCCCGCGGCCACGGGGGCCAGCTCGGCGTCCACGGAGCTCTGGGTGATGAAGGAGAGAATCTCCAGGGCGCCCTGGTCGGCGGCCTCACCCTTCAGACAGGCCACGAAGGCGCTGATGGGGAAGACGCGATCCTTGGTCTCTTCCTGGACTTCGGCGTTCTTGATTTCTTCGGACATGGACTGCCTCCTTATTGGCAAATATCGTACTTGGTTGTTGCGAGTATCTACCAGGCCGCCCTAGCGGCGCGGACCCATGGCGATGCGGCCGACCTTCTTGGCGTAGGCCAGGGCCACCACACGGTAGACCAGGTGGCCGAGCTTGCTCCAGGGCAGGTAGGCGATGAGCATCCACACCGTGACCAGGTGCGCGTAGTACGTCGGATAGGCCAGCATGGGCTGCCCGATCAGACGGAAGATCTCCGCGCCCACGCCGGTGACGGCCACGAGCCAGATCACCGTCAGCAGGTACCAATCGTACCAGTTGGAGCCCTGCTTGGCCGGGTTCAGGCCCAGGCGGCGGCCGGTCAGCAGGAACAGGCCGGTCAGCAGGCCGATGGCGCCCACGTTGGCCAGCAGCTTCACCGGGCTCACCAGGCTCATGGGCGTGTCGCCCACCAGGTGCAGGGTGTGGGCCAGGCCGTCGAGGCCGAGCTGAGCGGCCAGCCAGCCGCCCCAGTGGCCGGTGGCCACGGTGCCGGTGACGATGGCCAAGGCGATGAAGGAGTACATCAGGATCAGGTGACCCTTGAACCGGGTCTGGGAAGGCGCGTCCTCGCCGCAGCTCTGGAACTGACTGTGCTGGAGCACCTCATACTTGATGGCGTCGATGAGGGCCGCGCCGAAGCAGGGCTCCTTCTTCGCGCCCAGGACGTAGACCTTGGGCATGTCCTTGAAGGAGGCCAGGAGCTTCTTCACGCCCGCCGCCCAGGCGATGACCATCAGCAGGAAGGTGGCCCCGAAGATGGGGTCGATGGTGTAGTCGCCGGGGAAGAGGCCGCCGTAGGCCACCACGCCGTTGGCCACCTGCTCCCAGCCGTGCTCGCCGCGCTCGAAGAGCGGGAAGGCGGTGCCCAGCTGGTTGGTGCGGATGCTCCAGATCAGGCCCCAGAGGATGGCCGGGATGGCCACCAGCAGGGGCAGGAACTTGGCGGAGCTCATCCACTTGCCGATGCAGCTCGGCACGGCCAGGGCGCGGTAGGCCATGTTGCGCAGGGCGCCCAGCAGGTCGCCCGGCTTGGCGCCGCGGGGGCACAGGTCCGAGCAGGTGCCGCAGTTGTGGCACAGCCAGATGTCGATATCGTTGACCAGACGGTCCTTCAGGCCCCACTGCGCCCAGACCATCTCCTTCCGCGGGTACGGATCGGCGTCGGGCGACAACGGGCAGACGACGCTGCACGTGGCGCACTGAAAGCATTTTTTCAGGGATTCGCCGCCGACGGCCTGCAGCTCCTTGACGAACTTCAGGTCCGGCTGAACCTTGACGGGATTCGACATGGTTCCCACCTCCTAGTAGCCCTTGAAGGGGTTGGGGCCAAACTTCGTGATGACCTCGTCCATGAACTTCTGGATAAGGCCGGGGATCTTGTCGTAGTCGTCGATGGCGACTTCGTACTGCTCCACGCGCTCCGGCTCCACGCCCAGGCGCTTGAGCGACTCGGCGATGTTCTCCTTGCGGCGCGAGCAGAGTTCCGAACCCTTCACGAAGTGGCACTGGTAGTCGTCGCCGAACTTGCAGCCCAGCAGCATCACGCCGTCCACGCCCTTGCTCATGGCGTCGGCGACCCAGATGGCGTTGATGGAGCCCAGGCAGCGCACCGGGATGAAGCGCACGTAGGGGCTCCACTTGTGGCCGCGCATGGCCGCCATGTCGATGGCCGGGTAGGCGTCGTTCTCGCAGGCCAGCACGATGACGCGCGGGCCGCCCTCTTCCAGCTTGTCGGGCACCTTCACTTCCTTGATGGTGGAGCCGATCTGGTCGATGTTGTAGTTGGCGAAGCCGATGACGCGCTCGGGGCAGGCGCCCATGCAGGTGCCGCAGCGGCGGCAGCGCGTCGGGTTGGGCTTCGGGGTGCCCTTCTCGTCATCGTCCAGGGCGCCGAAGGGGCATTCCTCGGTGCAGCGCTTGCACTGGGTGCAGCGCACGAAGTTGAACTGCGGGAAGCTCAGGTCGCCCGAGCGCGGGTGCACGGACACGCCGCGGTTGGCGCTCTCCACGCACTGGATGGCCTTGAGCACCGCGCCGGCCGCATCTTCCTTGGCCAGGGCCAGGGTCATGGGCTGGCGCACGCAGCCGGCCGCGTACACGCCGGTGCGGCGGGTCTCGTAGGGGAAGCAGATGTAGTTGGAATCCACATACCCCTCGAAGAGATCCAGGTCGGGGAAGGCCGGGCCCTGGCGGTAGACCAGGTTGATGGTCGGGTCGTGGGCCGTCACCGGCACCACGGCGGTGGGCAGGACCACCAGGTCGGCGGCGAACTCCACGTCCGCGCCCAGCAGGGTGTCCTTGGCGGTGAGCACCAGGGCCCCGCCCGCGCCCTCCTTGACCTCGGTGACTTTGGCCTTGGCGAGCATGATGCCCGGATCGTCCTGGGCGGCCTTGTAGTACTTCTCGTTGATGCCGGGGACCATCATGTGGTCGTAGAGGATGTAGGCCACGGCGTCCGGGGCGAGCTGGCGCACGTAGTTGGCCTGCTTCAGGGCGACCAGGGAGCTGATCTCCGAGCTCATGGCCACGTGCTTGGCGCTTTCCTTGTTCTCGTAGACGAACTTGTCCTCGGCCTCGCCCTCTTCCGCGGCGAGCTCCTCCACCGGAGCGCACGCCTCACCCTTCTGGTAGCTCACGCCCTCCATGCACTTGCTGACATCGAGGACAAAGGCCACGGACTGCGGGGCCTTGCCGTCGGAGGGGCGCTTGATGCCGCCGGCGGCGGCCATCTCTTCCAGCTGTTTGGTGGTGATGACGTTGGCGAACTTGCCCATGCCCAGGGGGGCCAGGTACTCGTTGGAGCCGGGGACCCAGCCCGTGGCCAGGACCACGGAGCCGATGGGGTACTCGGAACCGTTGATGGTGGCCGAGTACAGGCCGGGCGCGCCTTCCAGCTTCTCCAGGGTGGAGCTGGTCAGAACCTTGATCTTGGCGCTCTTCTGCACCGCGGCCACGAGGTCCTTGATGCCGGTGTCCTCAAGCCCGGTATACGGGTTCTTGGTGGGGAAGGTCTTGTACATGGCGGCCGTCTTGCCGCCCAGCTGGTCCTGCTTCTCCACCAGGATGACGTCGCGGCCCAGGCTCGCGGCGTAGAGCGCCGCGTTCAGGCCGGTGTAGCCGCCGCCGAGCACCAACAGGGTCTTGTTGATCTCGGGGACCTCGGGGGCCGGGATGTTGCTCTTGGCAAGGTACGTGATGCCCATGTGCACGTAGTCCCGGGCCTGCTCCATGTTGAGCTCCGGGAACTTGTCGTCGGGCTGGAAGCTCCACACGCCCAACTCGCGCAGGCTCACGCGGTTGACCTGGGTTTTGCCGAACTCGAACACGTCCCACTTGGAGCGGGGGGAGCAGGCGCAGACCACCACGCCGTCGAGGCCGTTGGCCTCGATGTCGGCCTGGATCTCGGCCTTGCCCTCGGGCGAGCAGAGCACGGGGTTGGTCTTGACGACCGGACACAGGGCCTTGTGTTTGCCGTTGGTCACGAGCCCCGCCAGGGCGTCGATGTCGATGCCCTTGGCGATGCCGCATCCACCGCAGATGTATACTCCGAGCTTCTCAGCCATTGTTTACCTCCCAACCACGTTTTGAATGGCCTTGAGAGCCGCCGCCGTGCCGGACTGGGCGGTCTTCATGACGTCAAGCGGCAGCTTGGCGCAACCGGCGGCCACAATGCCCTTGTCCTCCCCGCCGATGACGAAGCCTTCTTCGTCCTGGGCGACGGCCACGGGCAGCTTCTCGCCGGCGCAGCTGGGCTGCATGCCGGTGGCCAGCACCACCAGGTCGAACTTCACGTCGGCCTTGATGCCGGTCACGGCGTTCTCCACCGTGACGATGGGGTTGCCCTTGGCGTCCTCGACGATCTTGGCCACCTTGCCCTTGACGAGCGAGAGGTTGGGATCGTTGACGGTGAGCTCCTTGAACTTGTCGTAGCGCCCGGGGGTGCGCAGGTCGATGTAGTAGATGGTGACCTGGGCGTTGGGATAGCGGGCGCGGATGTAGCGCACGTGCTTCAGGCTGGCCATGCAGCAGATGTACGAGCAGTAGTTGAGGTGGTTCTGGTCGCGGGACCCGGCGCACTGCACAAAGGCGATGCTCTGGGGCTCGGCGCCGTCGCCGGGCCGGAGGATCTTGCCGGCGGTGGGGCCGTTGGGCGCGGCCAGGCGCTCGAACTGCATGTTGGAGACCACGTTCTTCAGCTTGCCCCCACCCAGATTGGTGAGGTTGGCCATGTCGTAGGGCTTCCAGCCGGTGGCCAGGACCACGGTGCCGACCTTGAGGTCGAAGGTCTTGGGGGCGTCGTCCAGGTTCACGGCGTCATAGGGGCAGGCGGCCTTGATG
>JBFWIY010000261.1:0-5096 GCA_050255855.1 Desulfovibrionaceae bacterium | reverse complement strand
CCGGGGAACAGCCGCTGCCGGTCGATGTCCAGGTAACGGCTCAGTCACAAGCCTTTGCGGGGGAGCGCGAAAAAAATTCAACAGGACCAAAAAAAGTTTTCAACAGGCGCAAAATGATTTTTCCTCGAAAATCTGACCAAAAATAAAAAATTTTGTTCCTCGAAAATCCTTTTGTAAACGTATTGGCTACTACAGGGCCCGTCATTTGCCGGGGCACGGCTCGATAAGAAAAAGTCTAGACGAAGAAATATCAGGAGAAAAATGATCGGGCCGCCCCGAGGGGCGCGGCCCGCCCAAACGCCGAAAACCGATCGGCCCCCCGGGGAGGCCCGAATGGCGGGCCATCCCGTTACGAACATCATTAGTCCGTCGGAATTCCAAACGAAAAAAAGTTTGACATGGGAAAGCTGCGCAATGCCGCCCGGTTGAGCCCAGGGGTTTTCCCCTACCCCTCGACGCGCCGCGGGTAGCGGCCACAGGAGAACCGTTCGGATTCGGGACAAAACCCCAGGGATTCGCAGCGCGCCCCGGCCGTGGCGAAGACCGCGGGCAGCTCCTGCTTGCAGATGGCCAGCATGGCGTTGGCCATGGCCCGCACCTCCCACTGCGCCCGCATGCAGCAGCGCAAGTTGAAGAAGTGCAGCAGGGCCCGGCAGTTCATGGTCACCACGATCTTGGTCTCCGCCGCCTGGGGCAGCACGAACCGGGCGTCCTCGTTGGCCTTGTCCCCGCGCCCGGCCTTCAGAAGGATGTCCCGCAGGTCCTGGTAGCTCGTGCGCACCTCCGCCATGAAGGCCTCGAAGCGCGCCTTGGCCTCGGGGATGCGCTCGATGGCCGGGGGCACGATGTAGTCCATGGTGTCCGTGACGTAGCGCTGGCTCTGCTGCGAATAGGAGGCGATGCGGTGGCGCACCAGCTGATGGGAGCAGGCCCGGGAGATGCCCTCCACCGCAAAGGTGAAGCTCACGTGCTCCACCGGGGAGTCGTGCCCGGATTCCAGCACCGACTGCACGAAGGCCGCCTGTTTCTCGCGCTCGATCTCCCCGGAGAGCAGGCGCGGCCACATGTCCGCCGCGTAGCCCGCAAAGTAGCACTGGCGGAAGGCCGCGTAGATGAGGCTCAGGGCGTTGGGGGTCACGCTCAGCAGTTCGACGCGCAGGGAGGTCTGGGGCATGGGGCGCCTCGGAGGGGCGGCGGCGCGGGCGGCCGCCGGGCTGGGGGTTGCGGGGCCGGGCCGGAGCCCGGCGTGGGCCATTGTGCCCGGGCCCGGGGGCTTTGGCAAGACGGCCGGGCCGCGGCTTGACGCCTGGGCGGGCCCGGATTAGAGCGCGAGCATGACCGACAGCGACGTTCTCAGCATTTTACAGGCGTCCGTAGCGCCCTTCGTGCTCATCTCGGGCATCGGACTGGTGCTGCTCTCCATGACCAACCGCATCGCCCGGCCCACGGACCTGGTGCGCCGGGTGCTCGCGGACCTCAAGGAGGCCGACCCCGGGGACCGGCCCTGGCTGCTGCGTGAGCTGGCGGTGCTCCTACGCCGCTGCCGCATCCTGCGCGGGGCCATCGCCTGCGCCGTGGCGGCCATCGCCTGCGCCGGGGCGCTGGTGCTGGCGCTCTTCGCGGCGCTCATCACCGGCACGCCGCTGGAGCTGCTGGTGAGCGGGCTCTTCGCGGCCTGCCTGCTGGCCCTTCTGGCCTCCCTGGTGCTCTTCTTCTGGGACATCCGCCTCACCCTGCACTCGCTGCACATCGAGGTGGAATGGCGGACCCGCGGCCTCACAGACTGAGCTTTTCCAGCGCGTCCTTGAAGCGTTCGGCCTTGCCCCGTCCCCCGGGCAGCACGAAGTGCACGTGGGTCATGTACAGGGGCATGTCCTCGGTGGGCACGGGCGCGGCCGGGGCGAAGGGATCGGGCAGCAGGCAGAGCACGCGGCCCCGACGCATGAGCTCCAGGTGCACGGCCGGGTCGCGGAAGAGCGCAGGCCGCACCACGGCCAGCACCGGCCCCTCGGCCTCGAGCAGGGCCTGGGCGTCGGCGGGCTCCAGCACGGGCAGGCCCAGGCGCTTGCTCAGCTGTCCGGCCAGCTCGGCCTTGCCCACGCCGTCCGGCCCCACCAGGTAGGCGCTGCGGGCCAGGGTGCCCTCGGGCCGTGCGGCCCCGGCGTGGATGCGCTCGGCCCCGGGGTCCTGCACCTCCACCTTCTTCTGGATGAATGACGACGTATCGGTCCGAGACATGACGTCCCCCTGCGGTTTGACGTGGTTTCCGGCCGCTGCCGGCCGGGCGCACTGTAGCCCAGGCGCGCCCGGCTGAAAACCCCCGGGCTTCCCTCCCCGGGCCGAACGCGCTAGATTCGGCCCATGCCCAAGGACATCGTGCACTGGATCATCGCCCGCCGCGCCGCCGCGCGCCTGGCCGATGCGGTCCCGGCCCTGGCCGCCGACGCGGCCGCCTGCCCCAACGCCCTGCTGCTCGGGTCCATCTTTCCGGACGCCGGGTTCTACCTGGCCAAGGCCGCGCCCGCGGCCCTGCACCAGCTGCCGCGCATCCTGCACGGCTCCCAGGGCGAGGACACCTTCCGGCTGCTGCGCCTGCACGCCGCCCGCCTGGGCCCGGGCCCGCACCAACAGGCCCGCCGGGCCTTCCTGGCCGGGCTGGTCTGCCACCTGGCCTCGGACATCACCGTGCACCCCTTCGTGTACCACCACGCGGGCGACCCGCGCGCCGACCGCCGCACCACCGAGCGCCACCGCCTGCTGGAGACCTGCCTGGACATGACCGCCGCGGGCGGCCTGGCCGGGACCGCGGCCCACGACCTGGGCCGGATCCTGGACGGCCTGGAGGCCCCCCTCTGGGAGCTGGCCGACGCCCAGGGCCTGGCCGGGCTCTGCGGCCTGGACGCCGCCACGGTGCGCGCCGGGCTGGATCAGGCCTGGAAGCGCTTCCGCCGGGTGCAGCGGGCCATCCGGCGGCCCTGGCTGGCCGGGCTGCTGCTGGCCCTGCGGCCCCGGCTGCCCCAGGCCGGGCGCAGCTTCGCCGCCCTGTTCTACGGCCGCCGCCTGGAGCCCGCGGCCCGGGCCCTGGGCGGCCCCCTGCGCTGGGTCCACCCGGTGACGGGCGAACCGGGCGAGGCCACCTTGGAGTCCTTCATGGACCAGTCCGCCGCCCTGGCCGCGGACTGGTGCCGACAACTCCTGGCCGCCCTGGAGCGCGGCGAGCCGCCCCTGCCCCAGACCGGCCCGGGCCTGGGCAGCGGCCTGCCCGGGGTGGGCTCCCGGCAGGGCCGCCACTTCGCCCGGCCGCCCTTCGACGTCTGATCCACAAGGGGCCCAACCCGGGTTGCGCCGTCCCGGCCCTTCCCGTATGACCAAGGTGGCCCTCAACGTACAACCCGGAGTCCCGACATGAAGAAAAAGCTGCTCATCGGCATCGGCCTCGTGGTCCTGCTGGTCATCGGCGCGGCGGTCTACCTGATCATGAACGTCAACCCCATCGTCAAGCAGGCCATCAACACCTTTGGCCCCAAGTTCACCGGCACCGAGACCCGCGTGAGCGACGTGAACCTGTCCATCTTCTCGGGCCAGGGCTCCATCTCCGGGCTCTTCATCGGCAACCCGGACGGATTCAAGGAAAAGAGCCTGCTCACCCTGGACAAGCTCAGCCTCAAGCTGGACACCGGCTCCCTCACCAAGCCCCAGATCGTGGTGGACTCCCTGGTGCTGAACGCCCCGCACATCACCTATGAGCAGACCGGCCGCTCGGAGTCCAATTTCGAGGCCCTGCTGGCCAACATTCAGAAGGCCACGGGCGGGGACGGCAAGGCCGAACCGGCCGAGACCAAGTCCGACTCCGGCCAGGGCAAGACCCTGCTCATCCGCGACTTCCTGCTCACCGGCGGGGTCATCAACCTGGCCATGACCGGCCTGGGCGGCGAGGCCATGACCGTGAACCTGCCCGACATCCACCTCACCAACGTGGGCGGCGACACCCCGCCCGCCGAGGTGGTCAGCCAGATCATGACCGCCGTGTACAAGCAGGTGCAGCAGGCCCTGCTGGGCATCGGCGTGCAGGTCTACGAGAACGGCAAGAAGGTGCTGGAAGGCCTCGGCGACACGGCCAAGCAGGCCGGCGAGCAGGTGGGCGGCGCGGCCAAGGACGCCGTCAAGGGCCTGCAGGACATGGGCAAGTCCCTGTTCTAGCTCCCTATTCCAACGGACCGAAAACGACGGCCGCGCCCCTTCCGGAGCGCGGCCGTCGCGCGTTCATATCATATTAAGAAAAGACCGCCCGGCGGTCAGGCCGCCTCCAGGACCCGGCGCATGGCAAAGGCCTGGTCCGCGGCCTCCAGGGCCACCCGGCCCAGCGCGCCCGCAGGGAGCCCCAGGCCCGCCCAGGCCTCCGGGTCCAGCCGCGGGGCGCTCGGCCCGCGCAGCTCCCCGGCCGCCCCCACGGCGGCCAGCACCCCGGCCACGTGCAGGATGGCCGCACCGCGGGCGTCGCCCGCCCCCTCCGGGACGTCGGCGTGGCGCACCAGGTCGCCCAGGGTCGTGGGCAGGCCCCAGGCCTCCAGCAGCCAGCCCGAGGCCTCGGGCAGATCGAAATCGAACCACTCCTGCCGCACGGCCTCCAGCGGACGGGACTGCTCCACGGCCAGCCGCCAGACCAGGGCGCTGCGCGCCGGGGCCAGCCCGGCCAGCACCAGCCCGGCCGCGTCCCGCAGCAGTCCGGCGGCGAAAAACCATTCCCCCGAAGCGCCGGTGCGCCGGGCCAGCAGCTTGGCGGCCACGCCGGTAGTCACGGCCCGCAGCCGCCAGCCCGGGGCCAGGGCCCCGGCGTCGCCGAAGCGCCGCAGCGCCCCCACGGCCAGGGCCAGGGCGGAAAGTTCGTTGGCCCCCATGAAGGCCACGGCCCGCTCCAGGGCGTCGATGCGCCGCCCGATGCCGTAGAAGGGGCTGTTCACCAGGCGCAGCACCAGCCCGCTCAGCACCGCGTCCCGGGCCACGGCCGCGGCCGTGCGCGAGGCGTTGCTGTAGCGGGGGGCCAGGGCCTCCAGCACCCGGCGGGGGACGCCGTCGTCCTCCAGCAGGGGCAGGCC
>JBFWIY010000260.1:0-5113 GCA_050255855.1 Desulfovibrionaceae bacterium | reverse complement strand
ATCTTCACCTGGGCCCCCACCTGGGCCTTGACGATGCCCGTGGCCTCCAGGACCTTGCGCACCGCGCCGCGCTCCACCGTGGCGGTGGCCAGGACCTTGATCTCGCGGTTCTTGCGGCCGCCGAACAGGGCCCAGGCCCCGGCCGCGCACAGGACCAGGATCAGGGCGAGCATCCACCATTTCTTGCTGCGTTTCATGCGGAATCGTCCGTGGCGGCCGCAGGGGATTCGGCCGGTTGGCGGGCCTGGTCGAGGCAGTCCTGGAAGCTCGGTCCGGGCCGTCGCCAGAGGTCGCGCAGGCGGGGGACCACCATCCGGTAGCCGCACAGCGGGGAGAGTTCGACCCCGGCGAAGTACAGCCCCGGGCCCGGGTGGCTGCGGCACAGGTCCAGGCGGTGCTCGTGGTCCCGGCACCGTCCGTCCTCGGTAAGCCAGGAGCAGGTGAAGATCAAGCGCCCGGCCGGGTCGCGGCCCACCACCTCCAGGCGCGCGTACTCGGGCTCGCTGCGCAGCAGGCGGCGCAGGGCGCGGCGGCTGGCGATCCAGCCCCCGTCCGCCCAGATGCGGATCTCCCGGCAGCAGTAGCCGCACTGGCGGCACTCCCCCGCCACGCGCACCCGCCCCAGGCCGAACCTGGCCGCCAGGGCGGAGCAGAGCCGCCGCCAGCGCCCGCGCAGGCCCATGGGAACGCCGGGGAGCCTCACGCCTCGTCCCCGTTGTCCGGGCCGCACATCTTGTCCATGTCCTCGGCGTCCGGGTGGCGCCGGCGGCGGCGCTGGGCCGGGATGCGCCAGAGCCGGTCCAGGCCGGGCCCGCGCAGCCGGAAGCCGCAGCTGGCGGGCAGGTTCACCCCGGCCAGCCAGAGCTCCGGCCCGGGGTAGTCGCGGCACAGGGGCAGGCGCTCGTCGTGGTCGCGGCAGCGGTTGTCCGGGCCGAGCCAGGTGCAGGTGAACACCAGGCGGCCGTCGTCCTCGTGGCCCACGGGCACGAGCCGGTCGTACTCGGGCCGCTCGCGCAGGAAGCGGCGCACGTCCTCGTCGGTGCGCAGCCAGTCCCCGCCGGTCCACAGGGAGAGGCGGCGGCAGCACTGGCCGCAGCGGCGGCAATAGCCCGTGACCTCCACCCCGCCGGGCAGCAGGCGCAGGGCCAGCCGGCGTCGGAGCACGCGCCAGCGCCAGATCCAATGGGAAAGCCAGCGCCGCGCCCGACCCATGGCTCAGGCCCCGCTTCCCGGGGGAGGGGCCGGGAGGTTGGCGGCCAGCGCCGAGGTGATGCGCGCCAGCCGTCCCTCCAGCCCGGCGCGGATCTCGGCCAGGCGTTCGGCGCTCTCGGCCTCGAAGCGCAGGGTGAGCTTGGCCTGGGTGTTGGAGGCGCGCACCAGGCCCCAGCCGTCCGGAAAGGTCAGCCGCACCCCGTCCACCAGCACCAGGTCCGCGCCCGGGGGCGGGGTGGCGGCCAGGTCCTCGGCCAGGCGGCGCACCGCCTCGAATTTGATGGCCTCGGGGCAGTCCACGCGCAGCTCCGGGGTGTGCACCGTGGCGGGCCAGGGGGCGAGCCGCCGGGAGAGCGGGGTCCCGGGCTCGGCCGCGGCCAGCTCGGCCAGGCGCAGGGCGGCGTAGGCCGCGTCGTCGAACCCGAAGAAGCGGTGGCCGAAGAAGATGTGCCCGCTCATCTCCCCGGCCAGGGCCGCGCCGGTCTCGCGCAGCTTGGCCTTCATGAGGGAGTGGCCCGTGGGGGCCATGAGGGGGCGGCCGCCGTGGGCCGCGATGTCCGCGAACAGCTTGTGGGAGCACTTGACGTCGCCGATGACGATCTCGCCCGGGCTCTGGGCCAGCACGCCCCGGGCCAGCAGGGCGGTGAGCTCGTCGCCGTCCATGAGCCGCCCGGTCTCGTCCACCACGCCGATGCGGTCGCCGTCGCCGTCCAGGCCCACGCCGAAGGCCGCGCCGTGCTCCAGCACCGCGGCCATGAGCTGGCGGGCGTTCTCCGGGATCACCGGGTCGGGGTGGTGGGCCGGGAAGTCGCCGTCGGGCGCGCAGTTGAGCCGCACCACCCGGGCCCCGCAGCGCGTGAGCAGCTCCGCGCAGACCTCGCCCGCCGCGCCGTTGCCGCCGTCCACCACGATGGTCATGGACCCGGGCAGGCGCACCTGGGCCGCGAGCTCGTCGAAATAGTCCGGCAGGATGTCGAACTCGCCGATGACCCCCCGGCCCGAGGCGAAGCGGCCGCCGAGCATGACGTCGCGCAGCCCGGCGATGTCCGCCGGGCTCAGGGTGGTGCCGCCGCCCCAGAGCTTGAACCCGTTGTACTCCGGCGGGTTGTGGCTGGCCGTGACCATGATGCCCGCGGGCGCGTCCAGGCGCATGGCCGCGTAGTAGAACACCGGCGAGGGCACCAGGCCCAGGCCGACGACGTCCAGGCCCGCGGCGGCCAGGCCCCGGGCCGCGGCCAGGGCGTACTCCGGGGAGGAGTGGCGGGCGTCGTGGCCGAGCACGGCCCGGGAGAACCCCCGGTCCGCGAACCAGGTGCCCGCGGCCCGGCCCAGGGTCTCGGCCCATTCGGGGTCGAAATCCCGGCCCACCAGGCCGCGGATGTCGTAGGCCCGGAAGACCTCCGGCCGCACCGGCCTCACGGGGCCGCCCGGCGGGCCCGGCGGGCCGCTATTCCTTGACCTGGGTAGGTATCACGCATATGTCTCTCCCATGAACTGGGACTGGGAAAAACTCCAAAATCGGCAGAAGAAGAGCCCGCCTTCGCCTCCGGGCTTCGACGAAATCACCGAGAAGCTCAGGAAGTTCAGGGAATTCAAATTCCCCTTCTGGAAGGTCGGCATCCTGGTGCTCGGGCTGCTGTGGCTCGCGTCCGGCATCTATATCGTGGCTCCCGAGGAAATGGGTGTGGTCAAGCGTTTCGGCGCCTTCGACCGCATCACGGGTCCGGGTCCGCACTACCATATTCCCTATCCCATTGAAAGCGTGGCGACGCCCGACGTGGCGCGGGTCCGGCGCGTGGAGATCGGCTTCCGGTCCCTGGGCCAGGGCAACGACTTCGAGCAGGGGCAGATCCGGCCGGTGGAGGAAGAGTCCCTCATGCTCACCGGCGACGAGAACATCCTGGACGTGCAGTTCATCGTCCAGTTCCAGGTGGCCGACCCGGTGGCCTACCTCTTCAACGTGGTGGAGCCCGAGGCCACGGTGAAGGTGGCGGCCCAGTCCGCCCTGCGCGAGGTCATCGGCAAGAGCCAGATCGACGACGCCCTGACCACGGGCAAGCAGGCCATCCAGCAGGAGACCCGCGGGCTCATCCAGGACATCCTGGACAGCTACAAGGCGGGCATCCAGGTGGTGGCCGTGCAGATGCAGAACGTGCACCCGCCCTACGAGGTCATCGACTCCTTCAAGGACGTGGCCAGCGCCCGCGAGGACCGCGACAAGTTCATCAACCAGGCCAAGGCCTACCGCAACGACATCCTGCCCCGCGCCGAGGGCCAGGCCGCCATCATCACCAACGCCGCCCAGGCCTACGGCCAGACCAAGGTTCTGGGCGCCGAGGGCGACGCCGCGCGCTTCACCTCGGTGCTGACCGAGTACCGCAAGGCCCGGGACATCACCGCCAAGCGCCTGTACCTGGAGACCATGGAGGAGATCCTTTCCGATCCCTCGGTGCAGAAGATCATCCTGTCCGACGAGGCCCTGAAGCAGGCCGTGCCCTACCTGCCCCTGGAGCAGCTGGGCCGGGGCGCGGGCCAGAACCCGGCGGGCCAGAAGCCCGCGGACAAGCAGCCGTAGGGAGGACGACATGAAACGCACCCAGATCGTCATCCTGGCGGCCGTGGCCCTGCTCCTGCTCGTGGGCACCCAGTGCCTGTTCATGGTGGACCAGACCGAGCGCGCCCTGGTGCTCCAGCTCGGCAAGCCCGTGGGCAAGGAGGCCCTGAACCCGGGCCTGCACTTCAAGCTGCCCTTCATCCAGAACGTGCTCTTCCTCGACGCCCGCATCCTGGGCTACGACGCCAAGCCCGAGGAGATCACCACCCTGGACAAGAAGTACATGCACGTGGACTCCTACGCCAAGTGGCGCATCACCAACCCGCTGGAGTTCTACCGCAGCTTCAAGACCGTGACCAACGCCATGAGCCGCCTGGACGACATCGTGCGCTCCCAGCTGCGCGTGGTGCTCGGCCGCTACACCCTGCATCAGGTGGTGAGCGAGGGCCGCATCGAGATCATGGCCCAGATCCTGGCGGGCTGTCAGGAGCTGCTGTCCCCCTTCGGCATCGAGGTGGTGGACGTGCGCATCAAGCGCACCGACCTGCCCCAGGAGAACGCCCGGGCCATCTTCGGCCGCATGCAGGCCGAGCGCGAGCGCCAGGCCAAGGAGTACCGGGCCGAGGGCCAGCGCGAGTCCGACACCATCAAGGCCCAGGCCGACAAGGAGCGCTCCGTGATCCTGGCCGAGGCCAACAAACAGTCCGAGATCATCCGCGGCCAGGCCGACGCCAAGGCCACGGCCATCTACGCCCAGGCCCTGGAGCAGGACCCGCAGTTCTACGAGCTGGTGCGCAGCCTGGAGGCCTACCGCAAGGGCCTCAAGGGCGACACCAAGGTCATCCTGACCCAGCAGAGCCCCTTCCTGAAGTTCTTCAAGTAGCGCCGGCTGCGGCGCGGACGCACGGAACGGCGGCCTTGGGGCCGCCGTTCGTGTTTTCGGCCCGCGCGTGGTCGGCGGCCGCCGTCCCGCCCGGGCGGGGCCTGCCGAGCGCTTCGCCCCACATCTCCG
The DNA here is from genome assembly GCA_050255855.1 of Desulfovibrionaceae bacterium. Lineage (GTDB taxonomy): Bacteria > Desulfobacterota > Desulfovibrionia > Desulfovibrionales > Desulfovibrionaceae. The sequence continues at coordinate 335 of JBFWIY010000260.1, read as the reverse complement.
TTTGTTTTTCCTCCGCGCGGCTTTTCTTGCCGTTTTTTTTCTCGCGCCCGCATGGGCCCTCGCCCCGGCCTTGTCCGCCCTCCGGGCCGGGCGGGGGCGGGGCGGGAGTCGACAATTTCGTTGACTTGTCACGTATCTTGGGTACGGATAGCCTATGTAGCGAGGGATGTCCCCGTTGAATAGGGGATTCCCCTAGTCGGGGTTGACAAGCACGGGAAAATACCCCAAACGTTGCACCAGCAACTCGGCTCCATCCTGGTTCGGTAGGCACTTGCCCCCCCCTTGCCCCTTCCGCTCTCCCCGGGGGTCGCCATGTTCGGGTGTACCCCGACCGA
>JBFWIY010000259.1:2070-5126 GCA_050255855.1 Desulfovibrionaceae bacterium | reverse complement strand
CGCCGATCTCGGTGAGAAAGTGCGTGCCGCCGTGGGCCAGCTGGAAGCGGCCGGGCTTGGCGCGCTCGGCCCCGGTGAAGGCCCCCTTGGCGTGGCCGAAGAGCTCGCTCTCCAGCAGGGTGTCGGGCAGGGCCCCGCAGTTGACCTTGACGAAGGGCCCGCGCGCCCGGTCCGAGGCCTTGTGGATGGCCTCGGCCAGGGTGTCCTTGCCCGTGCCGGTCTCGCCGGTGATGAGCACCGAGGAGTCGGTCTGGGCCACGCTGGGCACCATGCGGAAGAGCTTGTCCATCTGGGAGCTGGCCCCGATGAGCCCGGAGAAGCCCAGGCCCGCCACCGCGGCCCGGGCCGGGTCGGCCAGGTCCAGGGCCTGGATGGTCTCGATGTAGGCCGCGGGCGCGCCCTCGCCCCCGCCCAGGGGGGCCAGGGTGAAGCGCACGGGCAGCCGCCGCCGGTCGCGGGTGAGGATGTCGCCGTCGCGGGCGATGGGGGCGAAGCGGGCCTGGCCGCCGGGCACGGGGCAGCCCCGCATGCAGAAGTCGCAGCGCGTGGCGTGCAGGCAGCCCAGGCCGCGCACCTCGGCCAGGCCGGTGCCGGTCATGGTCTCCCAGGCGCGGTTCACGGCCCCCACCCGGCCGTCCGGGCCGAGGATGGCCACGCCCAAAGGCAGGGCGTTGAGCAGACGCAGCAGGTTCGACTCGGTGTTGAGCCGGGTGAGCAGCGCGTCCAGGGGGCGTCGGGTCATGCAAGCTCCGGTTGGGGTCGTGGGCGGCCGACTCTACCCTGCCCCCGCTTTCGCCGCAAGGCCGCGCGGCGGCCCCGGAGCCGCCCCCGCCGGGCGGCATCAGGGGCCGGACGGGACCGGATCGGGCCCGGATGGGATGGGATCGGGCCCGAAGATAACGGAGCGCCGCCGGTGGCCCGGCGGCGCTCCGCGCCCCCCGTAACCTGCGCGGGGCAGGTCACGTCCCTTGCAGGGATTTCTCCAGCAGGATGCGCATGGCCGTGCGCCCCCCCGCTTCGGGGCCGGGCTCCATGCCCACCGAATGGAACCCGAGCTGGTGGTAAAAGAAGAGCGCCGCGGTGTTGTCGTTGTCCACCGTGGCGCGCAGCCGCCGCGCGCCGTGCTCGCGCCGGGCCGTCCCGGCCATGGTCTCCACCAGGAACGCCCCCACCCCGCGCCGGTGGTGCTCCGGGTTCACGGCCACGCTGCCCAGCTCGCAGATGCCCCAGCGGCAGTCCAGAAAGTCCGCGTAGCCCGCAGGCTCGCCCTGGAACAGGGCCACCGTGGGCGCGGTGCGGCCGCGCACCGAGGCCAGCAGGGCCTCGGCCGTCAGCGGCGCGGCCAGCTGCGGGAACATGTAGGCCGCCTCGCGCTCCCCGCGCGGGAAGGCGCACAGGACCTCGGCGTCGGCCTCGGCCAGGGGCCGCGCGGCCAGCCGGGCCCGGTCCCCGTTCGCCGCAGGCTCGGCGTCCTCGGGCCCCAGGGCGGAGACCGCGGCCTTGGGCTGGCTGAGCATGGAGACGAGCCCGCCCGCCAGGATGCAGGCGATGCCGCAGATGCTGAAGGCCATGGGGAACTCGCCCGTGTCGCCCAGCATCCCGCCCAGCACCGGCCCGGCGATGCCGCCCACGCCGTAGGCCAGGAACACGTAGGGATAGTTCTGCCCCACCCGGCCGGTGCCGAAGACGTCCGCGGTGATGGTGGGGAACAGGGCAAAGTTGCCGCCGAAGTTGAACCCGATGAGCGCGGCGGCCAGGAAGAGCCAGCCCGGGTGCCCGGCCATGGCCGGGAAGGCGATGACCACGAAGCCCTGGAGCGTGGTCATGACCATGAGGGAGCGCTTGCGGCCGAGGCGGTCGCTCAGGCTGCCCCAGGCGATGCGCCCCACGCCGTTGGCCAGGCTGAAGAACACGGCCATGGCCGTGCCCGCCGCGGCCGAGGCCGCGGCCTTGTCCATGCCCCCGGCCACCAGGGCCTCCACCGGGTAGAGCTTCATGAGCCCGATGGTCATGAGCCCGGCCCCGGCGCTGATGGTGAAGGCCAGAAAGATCAGGTAGAACTGCGGGGTCTCCAGCATGCGGCCCACGCTGAAGTCGGTCTGGCCCTGGGCCATGCGCCCGGCGGCCGGGGCGGGCGGGGTCCAGCCCGCGGGCCGCCAGTCCTTGGGCGGAAAGACCATCCAGATGCCGCCCGCCAGCACCAGGGCGGCGAAGGCCAGGCCATAGATGATGAAGGTATTGGCCAGGCCGAGATTGGCGATGAGCCCGCCCCAGGCCCCGGCCAGCTTGACCCAGCCCATGGCCCCGAAGCCGAACCCGGCCACGGCCAGGCCGGTGATGAGCCCCTTGCGGTCCGGGAACCAGCGCATGCCCACGGCGATGGGCGCCACGTAGCCCAGGCCGATGCCCGCCCCGCCGATGACCCCGATGAACACCGTGACCACCGCGAAGTTGGTGGCGTCCAGCAGCCCCGCGCCCGCATAGCCCAGGCCGAGCACCAGCCCGCCCGCCCAGACCAGGCGGCGCGGCCCCCAGACCGGCAGCTTGCGCCCGGCCCAGACCATGACCAGGGCGAAGACCGCCAGGCCCACGGCGAAGACCACCTGGGTCTGGAGCCGGGTCCAGCCCGCGGCCGTGAGGCTCGGGGTGAACACGCTCCAGGCGTAGATGGCCCCCAGGCAGACCTGCACCAGCAGGGCCCCCAGCACCACGGGCCAGCGCCGCCGCACCGGCCCGGCCTCCCCGGCCGGGGCCGGGACGGCCGCGCCCGCGCCGGAGAACCCGGGGGCCGGGACCGCGACCCCAGCGGGGTCCGAGGCGGCGCGGGGGGCGGACGGCGAGGCGGACGGGGCGGCGGACGGGGCGGCGGACGAATCGGGCATGGGGCCTCCGGCAAAACGACATCGAATGCCTGTATCTACCAGACCCGGCCCGTTGCGGCCACGCCCCGGCCGACCGTTCACCGACGCCTGAGCGCCTTTCACAGGCGAATTCGACACGAGCGACTGAGCACCCGCTTTTAGGGAGAGGACGGCAATCCCGCCAAGCCGGTCCGG
>JBFWIY010000259.1:0-1970 GCA_050255855.1 Desulfovibrionaceae bacterium | reverse complement strand
CCGGAAAGACGGGCTAGGGAAGCCGGTCGGCCAGGTGGTTGTCCACCACGTCCAGCCCGATGGGCATGAGGGAGGCCGCGGCCAGCTTGAAGTGCTGGATGGCGAAGGGGATGCCGATGATGGTCAGGGCCGTGGCCACGCCGGAGAGCACGTGGCCCGCGGCGAGCCAGATGCCGAAGAACACGAGCCAGACCACGTTGCCCACCAGGCCCAGGGGCCCGGTGCCGAAGTCCTGGCGTCCGGTGAGCCGGTCGCGCCGCACCACGGTCTTGCCGAAGGGCCACAGGGAGAACTCGCCCAGGGTGAAGGCGGCCCGGGCAAAGGGGATGCCGATGATGCTCACCAGCAACAGCAGCCCCACCAAAAACCAGGCCAGGGCCATGAAGAAGCCGCCCAGCAGGAACCAGATGACGTTGCCGAGGAGTTTGAGCATGGGGAACCTCCGGGGGATTCGGGCGCTGGAGCAGGGGCGCGGCCCGCGGGGCGCGACGATCCAAGGTACGGACGCGGCCGCCCCGCGTCAACCGGCCCGCGCCATCTTGACGGTTCCGTCACGCCATCGGGGTTCCGGCCCGGTGCTTCCGGCCCGGTGCTTCCGGCCCGGTGCTTCCGGCCCGGCCCCTCCGGCGGCCCCCGGTCAACGCGCCCGCCCGGGCGATACGCCCCCGGTCGGCCTGCCTTGGCGGTCACTCGGAGTCGCCGGTGCACGCCCAGACCTCGTCCTGGGAAAGCTCCGTGCCCATGAGCACCACCGTGCCGCCGTCGTAGCTGATGTAGGTGTTGCCGCCGGACGTCTGCACGGTGAGGCCGTCCTTGCTGTCCACGCCCTCGAACCGGAGGGTGTCCGCGCCGGCGTCGAAGCCGTAGACGGTGTCCGTACCGCCCGATCCGCCCGCATGGAAGACGTACACGTCCGCGCCGTCGCCCCCGAAGAGCATGTCGTCGCCCTCGCCGCCGTCAAGGACATCGTCGCCCGCGCCGCCTTCGAGCAGGTCCGCGCCCGTGCCACCCAGCAGGGTGTCGTCGCCCGATCCACCCCGCAGATGATCCGTTCCCGAACCGCCGTCCAAATAGTCCTCGCCCTCGTCGCCGTCGAGCGTGTCGTCGTCGTCGCCGCCGTACAGGGAGTCGTTGTCCTCGCCGCCCCGCAGGACATCGTCCCCGGAGCCGCCGTACAGCAGGTCGTCGCCCTCCTGGCCGGTCAGCCAATCCCGGTCGCCCTCGCCCATGAGCACGTCGCCGCCCGCCCCGCCCTCCAGGTAGTCCTGATCGTCGCCCCCGAAGAACGTATCGGCGCCGTCGCCGCCGGACAGGGTGTCCCGACCGTCGCCGCCGATCAGATAGTCGTCGCCCTCGCCGCCGATCAAAAGGTCGCCGCCCGCCCCGCCGCTCAAGGTGTCGTTGCCCTCCCCGCCTTGCAGGGTGTCGTTGCCCTCATTGCCGGAAACATGATCGTTGCCCCCGTCGCCGACCATGAAGTCGTCGCCCGCGCCGCCCTCCATGGTGTCGTTGCCCCCGCCGCCTTCCAGGCGATCGTCGCCCGCGCCCCCGAAGATCTGATCCCGGCCGCCGCCGCCGTAAATCACATCGTCGCCGCCCTCGCCATAGAGCTTGTCGTCTCCGCCGAGGCCGGACAGCGCGTCGCTCCCCCCCCCGCCATGCAGGGTATCCGCGTCCCCGCCGCCGATGATCGTGCCGCTTCCGGTCTTGTTTTCGCCCCCCTTGCCGCCCACCACGGCCGACAATTCCGAATCGGAGAGCTGCCCGTCCGCACGCGTCCAAGCGCGGTCAAGACCGCCTCCCCCGAGGACGTCGCGGATGACGTCATGAACGGCGGCGGGGGCGACGCGCAGGCCCATCCCCCGGACCCTGTCCGCGATCACGGCGAAGCGCGCATCGTCATCCCCACAGGCGGCCAACGCGCGCCACATGGTCTTGTCCTGGATCAACCGAGCCAAAACCCTCTTGAT
>JBFWIY010000258.1:0-5165 GCA_050255855.1 Desulfovibrionaceae bacterium | reverse complement strand
CGCCTCGGCCGGGCACAACCCGCCCGTGCTCCTGCCCGCCCAGGGCGCGCCGAGCTGGCTGCCGCCCCGGCGCGAGCCCGTGGCCGGCGCCATGGAGGGCATGACCTACACCACCGACACCCTGACTCTGCACCCCGGCGACGCCCTGTTCCTCTACACCGACGGCGTCACCGAGGCCATGAACCACCAGGAAGAACTCTACTCCGACCCGCGGCTCATGGAGCTGCTCGCCACCTTGGGCGGCCGGGCCCCCAAGGAGATGGTCAGCACGGTGCACGCCTCCATCAAGGCCTTCACCGGCGGGGCCGAGCAGTCCGACGACATCACCATGGTCGCCCTGCGCTATCTTGGCAGGAGCGACGAAACCCGGTAATACTCGGAAAACACGAACAAGGAGCCCACATGGAATTCGTCACCGAACCGCATGGCGACGCGCTGGCCATCAAGGTCTCCGGGCGCATGGACGCCGTCACCGCCCCGGAATTCGAGCAGGCCTGCCAGAAACAGATCGAGGCCGGGGCCCGCAAGATCGTGACCGACCTCTCGGGCCTGGAGTACATCTCCAGCGCCGGACTGCGCAGCATCCTGGCCACGGCCAAGAAGCTCAAGGGCGTAGGCGGCGAGATCCGCTTCTGCGGCCTGTCCGGCATGGTGCAGGAGGTCTTCTCCGTGTCCGGCTTCGCCTCCATGTTCAAGATCCACGACACCCTGAGCGACGCCCTGGGAGGATGACCCGTATGGACCGGCTGCAACTGCCGGCTACCCTCGACCAGCTGGAGCCCGCCCGCCAGTTCATCATGGACGCGGCCGAGCGCGCGGGGGTGCCCATGGCCTCCCAGGTCAAGCTCGACCTGGTGCTGGAGGAGGCCCTGGTCAACGTCATCCATCACGCCTACGGCGACGCCGGGGGCACGATGGAGCTGCGCTGTCTGGAGCGGGTCCACAACGGCCAGCGGCTCTTCGTGGCCGAGATCCGCGACCGCGGGCCCAGCTTCGACCCCTTCGACGCCAAGCCGCCGGACCTGGACGCCGACCTGGACGACCGGCCCGTGGGGGGGCTGGGCATCCACTTCATCCGCCAGATGGCCGACGACGCCGGCTGGCGGCGCGAAAACGACGAAAACGTGCTGCACCTGGGGTTCGCCCTCGGCCCGGTCCTCGAATGAACCTTGGCCCGCGCCCCCCCGGCGGGGCTTGAGGCTGTCCTGCATGCGCCCGCTCCGCCCTGCCCTTTCCTGCGCCGCAAGGCCCCTGGGGGCCCTCTGCGTCCTTCTGGTCCTGACCCTGGCGCTCCTCCCCGTCCCGGCCCCGGCCGCCGCCGCGGAAGACGCCGCCCCGGCCCAGCCCGACCTGAACCAGCCCGACCCGTACCTGCCCAGCCTGAGCCTGGACGGCGCCGACGCCCAGTACCAGGCCACCATCCAGCGCATGGCCCAAATCACCACCCAGGTCCTGCCCATCATCGACCGCGCCGCCGCCATCAACGCCAAGGCCCCCCTGCCCGGCGTGCCCCTCAAGGACCAGCTGAACGCCCAGGACCTGGCGGAATTCCAGAAGCTCACTCGGGTGCTGCACGCCCTCTACTCCCGCAACGCCTTCGAAAGCTCCTTCGCCCGCGACCTGGAGCTGCTGGACGGCCTGTACCGGGCCGCGGTGAACCTGCACGCGGCGCAGATGGCCTATGTGGAGCGCACCGGCACCGCCCGGGGGTTCAACGACTGGATGCAGCACGACATGAAGCTGGACCCGGACGACTACTTCTACCTGGAGCTGCTGCTGCGGCTCCAGGGCATCCGGCCCTCCAGCATGGAAAAGGACTTCGCCCGGCTGCCCAAGCCCCCGGACGCGGTCAGGACGCCCGACGCGACCCAGCCCTAGGGCCGGTCCGCCCCAAGACGACGAGGCCCCGGACGCAGATCTGCGTCCGGGGCCTCGTCGTCTTGGGGGCCGCCGCGGGCTCAGCGCCCGGCCCGGCCACGGGCCACGGCCGCGGCCAACTCCCGGGCCGCCGCCTCGGGTGAGGGGGCGGAGCAGATGCAGGAGACCACCGCCACCCCGGCCACGCCCGAGGCCATGACCGCCCGGGCGCGCGGCGCGTCGATGCCGCCGATGGCCACCACGGGCAGACGCGACTCGGCCACGGCCCGGGCATAGCCCTCCGGGCCCCAGGGGCTGCCCTTCACGTCCTTCTTGGTGCTGGTGGGATAGGCCGGGCCCACCCCGAGGTAGTCCACGGGCTCGTCCTGGGCCGCGCGCAGGGTCTCCAGGCTCTCGGCCGAGAGGCCCACGATGACGTCGGGCCCCATGAGACGACGCACGTCGGCCGGGCGCATGTCGCTCTGGCCCACGTGCACCCCGTCCACGCCCGCGGCCAGGGCCACGTCCACCCGATCGTTGATGAGCAGGGGCACGCCCAGGGGGGCCAGCCGGGCGCGCAGGGCCCGGGCCAGCTCCACGAACTCGCGGGTGTCCGTGGTCTTCTCGCGCAGCTGGACCATGGTGCAGCCCCCGGCCACGGCCTGGAACACCACCTCGTCCAGGGGGCGGCCCAGGCACAGGGGGCGGTCCGTCACCAGGTACACGGAAAGCGCGGCGAGCAGCCGGGGGTTCACGCGGCCTCCGTGAGCTCCGCCCGCAGCCGGGCCCGCACCGTGGCCTCGCTCAGGTTGTAAAGCTCGTCGTAGAGATGGAGTTGCAGGGTGCCGGGGCCCGCGGCGCGCTCGGCGGCCAGCTCCCCGGCCAGATCCATGGCCGCGGTAGCGGCCAGGGCGGCGCGGAAGGGGTCGGGCTGGACCGCGGCCAGGGCCCCGCACAGGGCCGTGGCCGTGCAGCCCAGGCCGGTGACCCGGGGCATGAGCTCCGAGCCGCCCGCCACCCGGGCCACGCGGCGGCCGTCCGTGACCAGGTCCACCGGACCGCTCACCACCACGGTGCAGCCGTGCTCCCGGGCCAGACCGCGGGCGGCCTCCAGGGCCTCGTCCACGCCCTGGCTGGTGTCCACGCCCTTGGGCTTGCCCGCGTCCCCGGCCACGCAGAGGATCTCCGAGGCGTTGCCGCGCACGATGGCGGGCCGCCAGGTGGCCAGGATCTCGCGCGCCAGGCCGGTGCGCAGGGCGTTGACCCCGGCGGCCACCGGGTCGAGCACGGCCGGGATGCCCAGGGCCGCGGCCTTGTCCAGGGCCACGCGCATGCCGTCCACGTAGTCCTGGGCCAGGGTGCCGAGGTTCACCACCAGGGCCCCGGCCAGGTCCAGCAGGCCGGGCAGGTCCTCGGCCACGTGGCTCATGGCCGGGGAGGCCCCCAGGGCCAGCAGGGCGTTGGCCGTGTTGTTGGTGACCACGTAGTTGGTGATGTTCACCACCAGGGGGGCGCGGGCCTTCACCGCGGCCAGGTCGGCCCAGACCGCGGCGGCCGGGTCGGCGGCCAGGGCGGCGAAGGAGGCGGCGGGGCCGGTCACAGCAGCGCCTCGACGCTCCGGACCTTGCCGGTCATGCGCTCCGAGCCCTCGGCCTTGGAGTCCACGGCCACGGTGAGGTAGACGCGGGCGCAGTCGGCGCGCAGCTCGTCGTGGCAGCGGCCGATGACGGCCATGATCTCGTGGTACTCGCCCTCCAGCACGGTGCCCATGGGGCCCAGGGCATAGGGCAGGCCGGAGGCGCGCACGATCTCCAGGGCGCGGGCCACATAGGGGGCCAGGGACGGGGCGTCTCCCTTGTCCAGGGGAAAGATGGCGAACTGGACGACGCAGCTCATGAGGCGGCTCCTTGCGTTGCGGTCGGTGATCGGGGGGTTCGGTTATCGACCAAGCCCCGCCCCAGGTCAAGCCCGGATGGCCGCGGGACGCGGGCCCAGGCCCGATGTGGACCCGACGCGGACCCGGCGCGAACCCGGACCCGGCCTTGACCCGCCGGGGCTTTGGCCCCATAACCAGGGGGACCGGAACCCGCGGGCGCACCCCGCGACAGGGATGGGACATGGGCAAGACGGCGTCCGCCGGAGGCATGGCCTCCTTTTGCATCGGCCTGGCGATGATCGCCGTGTGGGGCTGGATCGGCACGGTGGAGCACATCCGCCCCGCCGCCCAGATGACCGTGTTCACCGGGCTGGCCTTCGCCGTCAACGGCATCGGGGCCTTCCTGGGGGTGTTCTCGGCCCTGCGCTCCGAGTCCATGCGCACCGTGGGGCTCATCGGCGCGTCGCTGAACGCCGCCCAGCCCATCTTCATCCTGCTCTACTCCGCGGCCTTCCGCACCTCCATCCCCTCGGGCGGCTAGCCCAGCAGCCCGAGCATCAGGGGCACCGTGACCACCGAGGCCAGGGCCGTGGCCAGCACCAGGCGCGAGGCCAGGGTCCCGTCGCATCCGTAGCGCGTGGCCAGGGGCACCGAAAGCAGGGCCGAGGGCATGGCCGACTCCAGCACCAGCACCAGCCGCCGCCCGGCGTCCACGTCCAGGGGCAGGGAAAAGGCCCAGACCAGGAGCGGCTGGGCCACCAGCAGCACCAGGCAGGCCGCCACGGCCGGGCCAACGGCCTCGCGCAGGTTGCGGAAGTGCAGCAGCGCCCCCACCGTGAGCACCACCACGAAGGTGTTGGCCCGGGCGGCCACGTCCAGCACGTCGAAGAGCATGGCCAGGGCCCCGTGGCGATCCAGGGGCCCCAAGGCCGAGCAGAGCATCCCCGCCGCCACGCTCACGAAGATGGGCGAGATGAAGTAGCGCCCCGCCTCCTTGAGCCGGGCCCCGCGGGTCACGGCCATGCCCCCCTCCAGAATGGCGGCCATGACCCCCAGGGTGAAGATGGCCGGGCCGTCCCCCAGCTCGGAGATGATGACCGCCTCGGCCATGGCCCCGGGGTCGGCCGGGAACAGGCTGGCCACCAGCGGGTAGCCGAGCATGGTGGAGCTGCCGAAGGCCGAGGCCAACAGCAGGGCCCCGGTCCTGGGCCCGTCCAGGCGCAGGGCCCGGGCCGCCAGCCAGGCCAGGCCCAGGCAGGCCGCCTCGGCCAGGAGCATGACCCCGGCCAGCATGGACTCGGACCAGGCCAGGCGCGTGGTGGCCAGGGTGGAGAAGATCAGGGCGGGCAGCGTCACCTGGGTCACCAGGCGGCCCAGCAGGGGCCCGTGTTCGGCGCTGATGAGCCCCAGGCGGCGCAGGCCGCCCGCCCCG
>JBFWIY010000257.1:0-5169 GCA_050255855.1 Desulfovibrionaceae bacterium | reverse complement strand
TCCGACTCGCGCTCGCGGTCGGGCTTGCCCTGCCAGTGGACGCCCTGCTCGCCGAAGTGCTTCTTGGCCTCGCGCAGGCCGAGGTTGAAGGCCTTGAGGTTCACCGGCACGATCTTGGCCGGCAGGGACTCCTCCAGGGCCTTGCGCATGACGCGCTGCACCACGAAGGGCAGCAGGTGGGTGATGGCCCCCAGCACCACGGTGTTCATGGCCTGGGGCACGCCGACCTTGTCCCGGGCCAGGGCCGTGAAGGGCAGGCCCAGGTGGATGTTGGTGGGCGGCTGGCGCACCAGGTCGCTCTCGATGAGCAGCAGGCCGCCGGGCTTGAGATAGTTGTAGTACTGGTTGCAGGCCTCCTGGGAGAGCGCCACCAGCAGGTCCAGGCTCTCGGCCTTGGGGTAGCTGATGGGGCCCGAGCTGACCACCAGGTCGCAGCGGCTGGAGCCGCCGCGCGCCTCGGGGCCGTAGCTCTGGGTCTGGGTCACGTTGTAGCCGTGGCCCAGGGCCAGGCCCGTGCCCAACACCTTGCCCAGGGTGATGATGCCCTGCCCCCCCAGGCCGGAGAGGCGGATCTCGAAACGGTCCAGTTCCACGGGAGGCTTCATCGCCGACCCTCCTTCACGAGCTGCGCCTGCATGGCGGCGTACCGCTCCTCCAGCCCGGGCTCGTCCTTGTCCACGAACACGCCCAGGGGGATGCGCCCGGCGCGCTGTTCGGCGTCGAGCTCCTCCCATTTCTCCAATGGAATGGCCGTCTTCTTGAGCCACTGGTACATGTCCACCGGGGTCTTGAACTTGTTCTTGCGGCCGTACTGGGTGTGGCAGGGGCTGACCACCTCCACCATGGAGAAACCGCGGTGGGCGATGCCCGCGGTGATGACCCGGTCCATGCCCTGGGCGTGGAAGGCCGAGCCGCGCGCCACGAAGCTGGCCCCGCAGGCCCGGGCCAGGTCCACCACGTCGAAGCCGTGCTCCTGCTGCCCGTAGGGCGAGGTCATGGAGAAGGCCCCGAGGGGCGTGGTGGGCGAGCCCTGGCCGCCGGTCATGCCGTAGATGTTGTTGTTGAGGATCAGCGCGGTGATGCCCACGTTGCGCCGGGCGGCGTGGATGAGGTGGTTGCCGCCGATGCTCAGCGCGTCGCCGTCGCCCATGAGGCAGATGACGTGCAGCCGGGGGTTGGCCATCTTGATGCCCGTGGCGAAGGTCAGGGCCCGGCCGTGGGTGGTGTGCACGGTGTTGAAGTCCACGTACACGGCCAGCCGGCCGGAGCAGCCGATGCCCGCCACCACCACCACGTCGTCTTTCGGCAACCCCAGGGCGTGGATGCTGCGCACCAGGGAGCCGAGCACGATGCCGTGGCCGCAGCCCGGGCAGAGCACGTGGGGAAAGCGCTTGTTGTGGCGCAGGTACTGATGGATCACTTCGTTGCCGGTGAATTCGCTCATGCTCTACCCCTGGGTGATGGCCTTGAGGATTTCGGCCGGGGTGATGATCTGGCCGTCCACGCGGTTGACGGTGCGGACGGCGCACTGGCCGTTGTTGACGCGCTTCACCTCGCGCGAGAGCTGTCCCATGTTCATCTCCGGCACGATGATGGTCCGGGCGTGGCCCATGACCTTCTCCGTGGCGGCGCGCGGGTAGGGGTACAGGGTGGAGAGCTTGAGCAGCCCGGCCTTGATGCCCCGGTCGCGGGCCTTGGTCACGGCCAGCTCGGCCGAGCGGGCCACGGACCCGTAGGCCACCACCACCACCTCGGCGTCGTCGGTGAGGATGTTGTCCACCAGGGAGACCTGGGGCAGGAACATGTCGATCTTGCGGAACAGGCGCTCGCCCAGCTCCTTGACCTCGTCCGGGCGGCTGGTGGGGAAGCCGTTGGGGTCGTGGGTCAGCCCGGTGACGTGGAAGCGGTAGCCCGTGCCCAGGGGCGGCATGGGCGGCACGCCGCGCACGGTCTCCTCGTAGGGCTTGTACCACTCCGGCGGCATGGCCGGGATGACGCGGGAGAAGATCTCCAGCTCGTCCGGCTCGGGGATCTCGATCTTCTCCCGGGTGTGGGCCGTGACCTCGTCCAGGAGCAGGATCACCGGGGTGCGGTACTTCTCGGCCATGTTGAAGGCCGCCACGGTGACGTTCAGGCACTCCTGCACGTTGGAGGCGGAGAGCACGATGATGGGATGGTCGCCGTGGGTGCCCCAGCGGGCCTGCTGCACGTCGCCCTGGGCGGCGTTGGTGGGCAGGCCGGTGCTCGGGCCGCCGCGCATGACGTTGACCACCACCAGCGGGGTCTCGGCCATGCAGGCGTAGCCGATGTGCTCCTGCATGAGGGAGAAGCCCGGGCCGGAGGTGGCCGTCATGGCCTTGCGCCCGGCCAACGAGGCGCCGATGACCGCGCCCATGCTGCCGATCTCGTCCTCCATCTGGAGGAACACGCCGCCCTCCATGCGGGGCAGGCGCTGGGCCATGCACTCCATGATCTCGCTGGACGGGGTGATGGGGTAGCCCGCATAGAAGGAGCACCCGGCCAGCAGGGCCCCCTCCACCACGGCTTCGTTGCCCAGGGCGAAGAGTTCCTTGCGCTTTTTCTTTCCGTTCGCCATGTCGCTTCTCCCGGCCTAGTCGGCGCCGTCCGGGCGCTTGTCCTTCACCACCACGGCGAAATCCGGGCAGTGCAGCTCGCAGAACCCGCAGTGGATGCAGTCGTCCTCGCGCACCACCACGGCCTTGCCGTCGCGCATCTCGATGACCTTTTTGGGACAAAAGGCCGCGCAGATGCCGCAGCCCTTGCACCAGTCCGGATAGATGGTGACCTTGTTGACGCCTTTCTGCTTGATGGCCATATCCCTCTGCCTTGCCCGCCGTTTGGGGTCACGAAAACGTATCGCGGTAACAGAATTGTCACCGCCTATTCCCCCTATCACCAACAATACGCCATTTCAACCCACAAAAATAAGGCCGGGGCATATTTCTACCGAACGATGTTCTGTAAAATGATTATATCGCCAAAGCCTCTTCGGCCAGCGCGTTGACCACGGCGGCCACCAGGGTGGAGCCGCCCTTGCGGCCCCGGACCGTGATGAACTCCAGGTCCGGCCGGGCCAGGAGCAGCGCCTTGGACTCGGCCGCGTTGACGAAGCCCACGGGCAGGCCCACCACCAGGGCCGGGCGCGGCGCGCCCGCGTCCAGCCGCTCCAGCAGGCGGATCAGGGCGGTGGGGGCGTTGCCGATGGCCCAGACGTCCGCCCCCCCCGACTCCAGGCAGAGGTCCACCGCGGCCCGGGCGCGGGTGCCGCCGTCGCGGCGGGCGCGCTCGGCCGCGCGCGGGTCGTGCATCAGGCACTCCACCCGGCAGCTCAGGGGCTCCATGCGCCGGGCCACCATGCCCGCGCGGGCCATCTCCGTGTCCGTGACGATGCGGCAGCCGCGGGAAAGCGCCGCCACCCCGGCGGCCACGGCCCCGGGGGAGAAGCGCACCAGGTCCAGCAGCTCGAAATCCGCGCCGGTGTGGATCATGCGCCGCACCACCCGCCACTCGGCCCCGGCGAAGGGCCGCGGCTCGGGCACCTCGGACTCGATGATGCGGAAGCTCTCGGCCTCGATGGCGGCCGGGGCGGCGTGGGGAGAGAGGCGGACCGGATCGGAGCGGGAATCAGACATGAGCATCACCCTCCGCCGCGCCGGTGACGATGGCCACGGAGCGCGAGCAGCCCAGCACATCCGCCCCGGCGGCCAGCAGCTCCAGGGCCGCGGCCCGGTCCGCGATGCCGCCGCTGGCCTTGACGCCCAGGCCCGGCGCGGCGGCGCGCAGCAGGCGCACGTCCGCCGCCGTGGCCCGGCCCGGGCCGAACCCGGTGCAGGTCTTGACAAAGGCCGCCCCGCCCCGGACGCACAGGGCGCAGGCCCGGCGCTTCTCGTCGTCGGTCAGCAGCCCGGTCTCCAGGATGGCCTTCACCGGGACCCCGGGGGCGCAGGCCGCGGTCAGATGGGCCAGCACGGCCGCGTCGTCCCCGCAGCGCAGGGCCCAGACGGGCAGGACCATGTCCAGCTCCTCGGCCCCCAGGCCCACGGCCCGGGTGGCCTCCAGGGCCAGGACCTCGGGCAGGTTGGCCCCCAGGGGAAAGCCCGCCACGCAGGCCACCAGCACGGACGAGCCCGCCAGACACCCGGCGGCGCGCTGCACGTGCGCCGGGTTCACGCACACGGCCCGGAAGCCGTGGGTCACGGCCTCGGCGCAGAGGCGCTCGATGTCCGCGGGCCCGGCCTCGGGCCGCAGCAGGGTGTGGTCGATGCGGGAGGCGAGGGTCTGCTCCGGGTCCGCGTCCATGCGGCGTTCCCCCTACCGCCCCCGGGCCTGGTAGCGCGACAGGGTGTGCTCCAGTCGCCGGCTGAAGGAGGTGAGCACGTAGCAGATGATGAAGTAGAGGATGGCCACCGTGATCCAGATCTCCACCGTGGCCTTGACCGTGCGGTTGTCCACCTGCAGGGCGGTGCGCGAGAGCTCGTTCACGCCGATGACGTAGGCCAGGGAGGTGTCCTTGGTCAGCGACACGAACTGGTTCACGAAGCTCGGGATCATGTTGCGCAGGGCCTGGGGCAGGATGACGTGGCGCATGGCCTGGTAGCTGGAGAGCCCGGTGCCCCGGGCGGCCTCCATCTGCCCCTTGGGCAGGGCCTTGACCCCGGCGCGGACGATCTCGGCCACGTAGGCCGAGGTGAAGATGATGAAGGCCACCTGGGAGGCCCAGTAGGACGGGATGGGATGGCCGAGCAGGATGGGGGCCAGGAAGAAGAACCAGAAGATGAGCATCAGGATGGGCACGCCGCGGATGGTCTCGATGTAGACCACGGACGGGTAGCGCAGCCAGGGCCGTTTGGAGAGCCGCCCCAGGCCGGCCACCAGCCCGATCCAGAACGCCCCGAAGATGCCCATCACGGCCAGGCAGATGGAGGCCACCAGCCCGCCCACGTTCTCCACAAAGGGGAAGTGGCTGGAGAACTTGGTGATGCCCCACAGGAAGTAGTCGAAATTGTTGAAGACCACCTTCCAGTGGTCGGCCGCCACGTTCCAGTACGATTCGGCACCCATGCCCATTCTCCCCTAATACCTGACCTGCAGCATGAAGTGCTTGTTGTACATGGTGATGACGAAGGACACCGTGAGCGAGATGATCAG
>JBFWIY010000256.1:3420-5177 GCA_050255855.1 Desulfovibrionaceae bacterium | reverse complement strand
GGGGGGTGGCCCGCCGGGGGGGCGGGGGGTGGGGGGGGGTGGACAAGCGCCGCCCTATGGAGTAGTGCTTCTCGATTCCAACCGACACTACTTGACATCCCCCCAGGAGGATTCATCTATGGCCAAGCACAAGAAGCACGAGCGCCTCAAGGAGATCGCCCGCCG
This sequence comes from Desulfovibrionaceae bacterium, assembly GCA_050255855.1. Taxonomy (GTDB): domain Bacteria; phylum Desulfobacterota; class Desulfovibrionia; order Desulfovibrionales; family Desulfovibrionaceae. The sequence goes on along the minus strand of JBFWIY010000256.1, from coordinate 5,012 downwards.
GCGTCATCGCCGCGCCCAGCGCCTGAAGGAGCGCATCCGGGAAGCCAAGGCCGCCAAGGGCAAGTAGCCCGTCCCGGCCGAGTCTTTCCACAGCCCAGAGGTCCATCGACCATGCCCATCTACGAATACCGCTGCGAGGAGTGTCAACAGACCTTCGAGGAGTGGCAACAGGACTTCGAGGAACGCGAAGTGCCCTGCCCCATCTGCGGGAGCCCGGGCAAACGCATGATCTCCAACACGTCCTTCATTCTGAAGGGCTCCGGCTGGTACGTCACGGACTACGCCGGAGGCCGCACCCACGGCGGCGGCAACGGTAACGGCAACGGCAAGGGCGAGGCCGCCAAGGCCGACGCCCCCAAGACCGACGCCGCTCCAAAGGCCGACACCGCCGCCCCGGCCTGCGCCAAGGCGGCCGGGGCCCCCGCGCCCCAGCCTCCCGCCGCCAAGGCGGCCGAATAGCAGGGCCAAAGGCAGCTTCGGCTGCCTTTTTTTTCACCCCCCGCCGCCGCCCCGCGCGGCGCCATCGGGAGTCCCCCAATGATCGATCGCTACAGCCGCCCCCAAATGGCCGCCATCTGGAGCCAGCAGAACCGTTTCCAGGCCTGGCTGGACGTGGAGCTGGCCGTGTGCCAGGCCTGGACCGAGCAGGGCGTCATCCCCCAGGCGGACATGGACGTCATCCGCGCCAAGGCCCGCTTCGACGTGGACCGCATCCTGGAAATCGAGCAGCGCACCAAGCACGACGTCATCGCCTTCCTCACCGCCGTGGAGGAGAACGTGGGCGAGAGCTCGCGCTACATCCACCTGGGCTGCACCTCCTCGGACATCGTGGACACGGCCAACGGCCTGCTCCTCACCCAGGCGGGGAAACTCATCGACGAAGGCCTGGCCGCGCTCATGGCGGTCATCAAGGACCTGGCCATGGCCCACAAGGGCCGCCTGTGCATGGGCCGCACCCACGGCGTCCACGCCGAGCCCACCAGCTTCGGCCTGAAGATCGCCGGGTTCTACGCCGAGTTCGCCCGGCACCGCGAGCGCCTCACCGCCGCGCGCGAGTCCGTGCGCGTGGGCAAGATCTCCGGGGCCGTGGGCACCTACGCCATGCTCTCCCCCGAGCTGGAGGCCCGGGCCTGCGCGATCCTGGGCCTGGTCCCGGACCCCATCAGCACCCAGATCGTGCAGCGCGACCGCTACGCCCAGTTCTTCACCGCCCTGGCCCTGCTGGCCGGGGGCGTGGAGCGCATGGCCCTGGAGCTGCGCCACCTCCAGCGCACCGAGGTGCGCGAGGTGGAGGAAGGCTTCTCCAAGGGCCAGAAGGGCTCCTCGGCCATGCCCCACAAGAAGAACCCCATCAGCGCCGAAAACCTCTGCGGCCTCTCCCGCCTGGTGCGCACCAACGCCCTGGCCAGCATGGAGGACACGGCCCTGTGGCACGAGCGGGACATCTCCCACTCCTCGGTGGAGCGCGTCATCATGCCCGACTCCACCATCCTCATGGACTACCTGCTGCACCGCCTGGCCGGGGTGCTCAAAAATCTGCGCGTCATCCCGGAAAACATCGAGCGCAACCTCAAGAGCTCATACGGACTGTT
>JBFWIY010000256.1:0-3320 GCA_050255855.1 Desulfovibrionaceae bacterium | reverse complement strand
CGCGACCTGCCCGGATTCATCATCCGCAAGCAGCCCAAGGGGCACGGCACCAATCAATACCTGGAGGGGTTGAAAAACATCCCTGCGGGTGCCAAGGTGGCGCTGTTGGAGGATGTGGTCACCACGGGCGGCACCCTGGTCACCGCCGCCCAGCGCGTGCGCGACGCCGGGTTCCAGATCGCCGTGGTGCTCTGTGTGCTGGACCGCCAGGAAGGCGGCAGCGACAACCTGGCCAAGGCCGGATTGCCGCTCGAAGCCGTGTTCACCAGACAGAGCCTGGTGGAGCTCGCGGCCGAGGGACGGCCCGAACGGGAATGAGATGCCTCACCGACCGCCACTAAGCGTCCCCGCCCCGGGGACGGACCGCCCCGGCGCCGGGCTCCCGGCCCGGACGTTCGTCTGCCTGCTGCTCCCCGCCCTGGTGCTGACCCTGTGGCTCTCCGCCGCCTCGGCCCAGCAGGGCTGGACCCCGGTCATCACCGACCACCCCTACTCCCCCGAAACCCTCCTGGCCGTGGACAAACACGCCCAGACCTTCATGCTCCTCACCCGGCAGAGCCCCCTGCGCGTGGTGGGCACCTATCCCTGCACCACGGGCCAGGCCCCGGGCGACAAGATCGTCCAGGGCGACCTCAAGACCCCCGAGGGCGTCTACTTCGTGGGCTACCGTGTGCCCCGCGGCCTGGACTTCGAACTCTTCGGCGACATCGCCTACACCCTGAACTACCCGAACCCCGTGGACCAGCTCAAGGGCAAGACCGGCGCGGGCATCTGGCTCCACGGCCGGGGCAAGCAGCTCGTGCCCCGCGACACCCGCGGCTGCGTGGCCCTCAAGAACCCGGACATCTCCAGCCTGGCCCCGGTGCTCACCTCGGGCACCCCGGTGGTCATCGCCAACCAGCTCACCATCGAGGAGCAGCCCGGGCCCGACGTCCAGGCCGCCGAGGAGATGGCCGGGCTGGTCCAGCGCTGGGCCACGGACTGGCAGACCAAAAGCGACGACTTCTTCCGCCTCTACGACCCGGCCCGCTTCGCCCGCACCACCGGCGCGCGCTTCGACGGCTTCGTCACCCACAAGCGCTCCATCTTCGCCCGCCAGCCCTGGATCCAGGTCATGGTGGGCAATATCCACGCCGTCCCCGGCCCGGACTACTGGGTCACCTGGTTCGACCAGTACTACCGCACCCCGGGCATGGCCTCCACCGTGGGCAAACGCCTCTACTGGATGCAGGACGACAAGGGCCAGTGGCGCATCGTGGGCCGCGAATACGCCACCGCCAGCGAAGACCTGGAGCCCAAGTACGTGGCCGCCAAGACCGAAGAGGCCAAGGGCATCGTGGACGCCTGGCGCGAGGCCTGGCAGTCCGGCGACCTGGACGCCTACATGGGCTGGTACGGCCGCGACGCCCGCCAGGGCGAACGCCGGGGCGCCCAGGCCATCGCCGACTACAAGCGCGGCATCTGGCAGAGCAAGCCCCCGGCCCACGTGGCCGTCAAGGACCTGGAGATCCGCCTCAGCCCCGACGGCCTGGAGGCCAACTTCATCCAGGAGTACCAGGACGCCACCGGCTACTCCGACCGCGGCGTCAAGACCCTGATCCTGGCCCCGGCCGATGACGGCTGGCGCATCGTGGACGAGCAATGGAGAAGCCTGTCGTGAACGGCGCCAAGTACTCCGTCCTGTTCATGCGCGACGACACCGACGTGCGCCGCCTGCGCATGAGCCCGTTCTGGCTGCGGGCTTTCCTGACCGCCCAGGCCCTGCTCCTGGTGCTCGGCGTGGGCGGGGCCTGGCTGGGCATCGCCATGTGGAGCCAGAACCACGGCCTGAAGGCCGAAAAACGCGACCTCACCACCCGCATCGAAGAGGCCGACCTGCGCCTGGCCACCCTGGCCAACATGGAAAAAATCCTGGAGGCCTACGACAAAAAGGACCTCCAGTCCCTCCTCGACCAGGCCCCCAAACCCAACGAGCCCGGCGCTCCGGCCCCGGCCGCCGCACCCGCCCCGGCCCCGGCCTGCCCCGACCCCGTGAACCTCCGCGCCGTGCTGGCCGAGGTGCACCACGGCGTGGTGGGCGTGCTGGACCTCAAGGCCGAATTCGAAAACAACCGCTGCACCCTGAGCTTCCGGGTGGAGAACCCCAACGAGGGCGTGCTCTCCGGCCGGGTCCTGGTGGCCCTGGTCACCAACGACGGCCGGGCCGTCACCATCCGCCCGCGCGAGGACCTCGACTTCCAGATCCAGAAGCGCAAATACGAACGCACCACCTTCGCCCTGCCCACGGGACTCGCCCAGAACGATATCTACGGCATCCGGCTGACCATCGAGTCCAGCGATGCGACGGTCTTCCAGCAGACCTACCCGCTGTAGCCGGGGCCTCCTCGCCCTGGCTCTGGCCGCGGCCCTCTGGCTGTCGGCCGCCCCGGCCCGTGCCGAAACCACCGCCTTCACCTTCTTCGAGGGCACCCAGTACCCCCTCACCGCCTTCTTCCTCAAAGGCGAGGTGGACGGCCCCACCGTCATGGTCCAGGGCGGCATCCAGGGCGATGAACCCTCGGGCTACGTCACCGCCCAGGTCCTCACCCACGCCCGCGTCCTGCGCGGCAACCTCATCGTGGTCCCCCGCGCCAACGTGCCCTCCATCAACCTGCACCTGCGCGCCGTGAACGTGGACATGAACCGGCGCTTCGACCAGGACTACAACCGCTTCTACGAAGACCGCCTGGCCCGCGTGGTGCGCTTCCTGCTCTCCCAGTGCGACGCCCTCATCCACCTGCACGAGGGCTCGGGCTTCTACAACCCCACCTACGTGGACAGCCTGCGCAACCCCCAGCGCTACGGCCAGTCCATCATCGTGGACGCCCTCACCTACGGCGACGACATCCGCCTGGGCGACACGGTCAAACGCGTGCTCGACGAACTCAACCCCGGCATCCAGCCGCCCAACTGGCGCTTCAACCTCTTCAACACCGAGACCTTCAACTCCGACTCCAAACACCTGGAACAGCGCAAGTCCCTCACCTTCTACGCCCTGAGCAGCCTCAAGATCCCGGCCCTGGCCGTGGAGGTGAGCAAGAACATCACCCAGCTGGACTGGAAGGTCACGCGCCAACTCGAAGCCACCGTGGTCCTGCTCAAGCAGTACGGCGTGGAGGTCGCCCCCCCGGGACTCACCGCCCAGGAACTGGAAGACCACCTGGCCCAGGCCGGCCGCGTGCGCATCAACGGCCGCGAACTGCCCGCCGGCGGCGTGGTGGACCTCATGCCCGGCTCGCCCATCTCCGTGGAGCCCGAAACCCGGTCCGACGACCCCCTCG
>JBFWIY010000255.1:0-5179 GCA_050255855.1 Desulfovibrionaceae bacterium | reverse complement strand
CCTGGGTGGAGGGCCTGCGCGCCGGGCTGCCCGAGCTGCCCGCCGCCCGCAAGGCCCGGTTCGCGGTCGACTTCGGCCTGTCCGAGACCGACGCCGAGGTGCTCACGGCCGAGCGGGCCGTGGCGGACTTCTTCGAGGGCGCGGCCCGGGCCTTTGCCGGCGACCCCAAGAAGGTGGCCAACTGGGTCATGGGCGACGTGCTGCGGGTGATGCACGAGACCGGGCTCACCCCGGAGACCGCCCAGGGCACGCCCGAGGCCTTCGCGGCCCTGGTGGCCCTGGTGGAGGAGGGGAAGATCAGCGCCAAGTCCGGCCACGACATCTTCCTGGAGGTCTGGCGCGACGGCGCGGACCCGGCCGAGCTGGTCAAGGCCCGCGGCTTGGCCCAGCAGTCCGACGCCGGGGCCCTGGAGGCCGTGGTGGACGAGATCATCGCCGCCAACCCGTCCGAGGCCGAGCGCTTCCGCGGCGGGGACGGCAAGCTCATGAACTTCTTCCTGGGCCAGGTCATGCGCAAGACCCGGGGCCAGGCCAACCCGGCCGTGGTGCAGCAGCTCGTCAAGCAGAAACTGGGCTAGCCCCGCGTCGCACAAGGAAATCCCATGACCGACCATATCCAGTTCTCCGACGCCAAGGACTGCCTGGTCCTGCTGGACCAGCGCGTCCTGCCCACCCGGGTGGAGTGGGTGGACGTGCGCACCACCGAGGACCTGCGCCACGCCCTGGTGACCATGGTGGTGCGCGGCGCGCCCGCCATCGGCGTCACCGCGGCCTACGGCTGCTACCTGGCCGCACGCGAGGCCGAGGCCATGCCCGGGGACTGGCGGGAGAACCTCTCCCGGCTGCTGGACCAGATCGAGCACGCCCGGCCCACGGCCGTGAACCTGCGCTGGGCCGTGCGCGAGATGCGCCGGGTCTGGGACTCGGCCGCGCCCGCCAGCCCGGACGCCCTGGCCCGCTGCTGGCTGGCCCGCGCCCGGGAGATCCACCGCGACGACATCGAGATGTGCCGGGCCATGGGCCGGTTCGGCGGCGCGCTCATGCGCGACGGCGACACCATCATGACCCACTGCAACGCGGGGGCCCTGGCCACGGCGGGCTACGGCACGGCGCTCGGGGTCATCCGCGGGGCCGTGGACCAGGGCAAGAAGGTCAAGGTCATCGCCAACGAGACCCGGCCCTTTCTCCAGGGCGCGCGGCTCACGGCCTGGGAGCTGCACCGCGACGGCATCGACGTCACCGTGGCCTGCGACAACGCCTGCGCCCTGCTCATGAAGAAGGGCCTGGTGCAGCAGGTGGTGGTGGGCGCGGACCGCATCGCGGCCAACGGCGACGCCGTGAACAAGATCGGCACCTTCGGCGTGGCCATCCTGGCCCAGCGCTTCGGCATCCCGTTCTACGTGGCCGCGCCGGTCTACACCATCGACCCCGAGACCCCCACCGGCGACGACGTGCCCATCGAGAACCGCATCCCGCGCGAGGTGACGCACGTGGGCGACACCCAGATCGTGCCCGACGGCGTGCCGGTCTACAACCTGGCCTTCGACCCTACGCCCCACGAGCTCATCACCGGCATCGTCACCGAGCGGGGCGTGCTGCGCCCGCCCTACGACGTTGCCATCCGGGAGCTTTTCGCGTAGGGGGTCCGTCCCCGCGGCATGGAAATCCGGCGGGCGGGCCGCGCGGCGGCTTGCCCCCCGGCCCGCGCCTCGGGTACAACGCAGTTGATCCGCCGTCGGCGTCCCCGCCGCGGCCGAGACCCCGGAGCCCCGCCATGTCCGTCAAGCCGCCCGTCATCGCCCTTGTGGGCCGCCCCAACGTGGGCAAGTCCACCATCTTCAACCGTCTGCTCCGCAAGACCCTGGCCATCGCCCACGACACCCCGGGCGTGACCCGCGACCGGGTCATGGGCGAGGCGCGCATCGGCAAGGCCCGCTGCACCCTGGTGGACACCGGGGGCATGGTCTTCGTGCCCGGCACCGGGCCCGAGGCCAGCCGCGACTTCGACGTGGAGATCCTGGAGCAGGCCCGCCGCGCCGTGGACGAGTGCCAGGCCGCCCTGCTGGTGGTGGACGGCCGGGCCGGGCTCACCCCGCTGGACGAGCAGGCCGCCGGGCTGGTGCGCAAGGGCGACAAGCCCGTGCTGCTGGTGGTGAACAAGGTGGACGGCTCCGAGCTGGAGGCCGAGGCCACGGCGGACTTCCACGCCCTGGGCTTCGAGATGCTGCCCGTGTCCGCGGCCCACGGCTGGCGGCTGGACGAGCTGCGCGCCCGGGTGGAGGCCCTGGCCCTGGAGCACGGCGGCGACGCCGAGACCCTGGACGCGGCCGAGGCCGCCGACGCCGCGGCCCGGGCCGAGGCCGGGGCGGACGGCCCCCTGCGCATCGCCATGCTCGGCCGCCCCAACGCGGGCAAGTCCAGCTTGGTCAACGCCCTGGTGGGCGAGCATCGGCTCATCGTCAGCGACGTGGCCGGCACCACCCGCGACGCCGTGGACGTGGGCTTCGAGCAGGGCGGCCGGCAGTACGTGTTCGTGGACACCGCCGGGGTGCGCCGCCGCAGCAACATCCGCGAGCGCCTGGAGCAGTTCAGCGTGGCCCGGGCCCTCAAGAGCTCCCAGCGGGCGGACGTGTCCGTGCTGGTGGTGGCCGCGGACGAAGGCCTGACCCGGCAGGACAAGCGCCTGCTGGAATATCTCGTGAAGGAGCGCACCCCGTTCCTGCTGGTGGTGAACAAGGTGGACCTGCCCACGCGCGACGACCTGAAGCTGCGCAAGGGCGAGGTGGAGCGCGAGATGCGCATCGCCCAGCACGTGCCGGTGCTCTACACCTCGGCCCTCACCGGGGCCGGGGTGAACAAGGTCCTGGCCCAGGCCCGGGACATCCGGCGCGAGTGCGCCCTGCGCGTGGGCACGGGGGAGCTGAACCGGGTCTTCCGCCAGGCCATCGAGGCCCACCAGCCGCCCATGGTCAAGGGCCAGAAGGGCCGCCGCCTCAAGCTCTACTACCTGACCCAGGCGGACGAGCCCGTGCCGACCTTCGTGTGTTTCGTCAACGACGCCGTCCTGGTGAAGCCGTCCTACGCCAAATACCTGGAGAATCAGCTGCGCAAGCTGTTGGGGGTGGAGAAGGCCCCGGTGCACGTGGTCTTCCGCTCCAGCCACACGCCCAAGGGGTAGGGCGGGAGCCCCGGGCGGCCCCGCCGGGCGGCCCATCGGCTTGACACGGCGGGCCGCTGGGGGTAGGCAAACCGTTCCACGTCGGCGCGCGCAAAACGCGCCCCCCGGAACGGAGAGGTGGCCGAGCATGGCTGAAGGCGCTCGCCTGCTAAGCGGGTATAGGGCTTAAAACTCTATCGAGGGTTCAAATCCCTCCCTCTCCGCCAGATTTCCTGATTGCGGCAGCCCGGTCCGGGCTGCCGCAATCTTTTTGTCGCCTTCGCGCCGGGGGCGAGCCGGGGGGCCTGGACGCGCCACATTCTCAAGGAAGGATTCCGGCGTCCGGTCGAGGCGCTGGAGGGCCTTCGGACTTTGGCATCCTGTCCGCTACGCCTTGTTTTTTCAGGGGATCCGCCTGGATGGACCAGGCTGTATATAGATTGATAGATAGTGTTTCACGCATTCCCGTCCGCTTTTCATTTCCCTACGCTTCTGGCATGGTTCGGCCAATCGGTCATCGCCACATTCTTTTTCTCAACACAGGAGTTTCGCATGACCTTTCAGCTCACCCCCGTCGGCGTCGTCCACAGTGAATTGACCCAGCCCACCCTGCGTGCCGGGGAGGACGGCCTCAGCCTGGAGGCCACCCTCGAAGCCGCCCGGGACCACAACCGGCGCGTGCGCGAACTGGTGAGCGAGATCGAGATCTTCGAGCCCTACGTGCCCATGTTGGAGGGCATCCGGGGGTTCTCCCACATCATCGTCCTGTACTGGCCCCACCTCCTTCCGGAAGAGCGGCGCAGCACCGAGAAGGTCCATCCCATGGGCCGTGAGGAGTTCCCCCTCACGGGCGTCTTCGCCACCAACTCCCCGGCCCGGCCCAATCCGGTGCTGGTCTCCACCGTGCGCCTGCTCGGCCGCGACGGCGGCCGCCTGCACGTCCGGGGCCTTGAGGCCGTGGAGGGCTCCCCGGTGCTGGACATCAAGCCCTACAACCCGCACTACATGGCCGCCACCGGGCTGGTCCTGCCCGGCTGGATGGCGCGCATCCAGAGCGACGCGGATTCCGGGGACTGAGTTCGTCCGGTCCGGCCTGCCCGCGCATCGGGGCGAAGCCCGGCCATGCGGCCGGGCCGCGCTTCGGTGTGGCCCGTCGCCGGGGCCGCCCCGCCGGGGCGGCCTTCCCCGGCCGGAGGTCCTTGCGGCGTTTCAGTGTCGTCTGTACCGTTTCAATTATATCCATTCCATGATACGCTGGCTTCACAGTGGCGTTGGCGCGTCGCGCCGGAGACGGGGGGGCGCGATTCCGACAGAATCCGGCGGATTCGCCCCGGGCCGGGGTGGCTGCGCAACGGCGCGCCCCGGCCCGGTCGCCACCTCGCTCTTGTGTCCCTTCGGCGTTCCCTGTAGATAATCGGTTGAATGGGATGGACTCGGCCGAAGGGGAGGGAGCCGTGCCGACAGTGTGCAGGGAGCAGCCATGGACCGGCCGCGCGCGGCCGGGGGCCGGGCCGGGGGGAGATCCGGTCCGCCGCGCCGGGTTCCACGCCGGGTTCCGCGCCGTTCCGGCCTTCGCCGTCCTGGTCCTTGCGGCCCTGATCCTCCTCGCCCCGGCCTTTGCCGCCCCGTCGCCGGTCGACGCGGGCGGAGCGCCGTTGCAGCCCCTGGACTTCGACATCCCCAACCGCCCCATCCTGGCCGAGGGCGCGGACGACAACCCGCCCTACAGCTTCCGCGACCAGCACGGCGAGCCCGCGGGCTACGCCGTGGACCTCCTGCGCGCCCTGGCCGAGGCCGAGGGCCTGGATGTGCGCATCCGGCTTGCGCCCGGGAGCCGGGTCCGGGAGGACCTCCTGTCCGGCCGCGTCGACGTGGTCCTGGGCATGTACAGCTCGGACGAACGCGATCGCGAGGTGGACTTCACTCCGCCCCACAGCAGGGTGGCGCAGTCCGTGTTCGTGCGCCGGGGCGGGCCCGCCGTGGCCCGGCCCGAGGACCGGCGCGGCCGCGAGATCATGGTGG
>JBFWIY010000254.1:0-5179 GCA_050255855.1 Desulfovibrionaceae bacterium | reverse complement strand
GCCAGCAGGGCGCGCCGGAGCTCCGGCAGGTCCGCCGTCCCCGCCTCCTCGGGCAGGACGATGCGCCAGGCCCCGGGGCCGCGGTGCAGCACACAGGGCCCGAAGGCCTCCTCGGCCGGGTCCTGGACCTGCACCGTCCCGGCGGCCCGGGCCTGATCCAGGGGGGTGATGCGCTCGGCGTCGATGCGCACCAGGGCCGGGACCATGTCCATCTCCAGGATGGTGGCGTAGAGCATGTACATGGGCAGACGGTTGAGGAAGTCGCCGTCCAGGGTGCCCACGGCGTCCAGGTCCACCTTGCAGTCCAGCACGCGGCCGCCGTCCTCCAGGGAGCGCATGGCCTGCATGGGGCTGCGCTGCTTGCGCTCGAAGTCGTGGAGCATGTCGAATTCGAGCAGGTAGATGTTGTTGCCGCCGCGCATGGCCTGGCGCAGGCTCACGGCGTCCACCTCGAAGATGCCGCTCCCGGGCAAGGGGATGCGCTCGGTGGCCGGGCCCGCGGCCGCGCCGCCCCGGGCCGCCTCCACGCCCTGCACAAGGGCCACCAGCCGGTCCACGTGCTCGTCGATGGGCATGGACTCGCTCTCGTCGATGCGCCCCACCAGCTCGCCCAGCCGGTCGAACCCGCGCAGCAGGCCGTCCATCACCGCCGGGTCCGGGACCAGCTCGCGGCTGCGCAGCAGGTGCAGCACGTTCTCCAGCTTGTGGGCCAGGGTCTTGATGGCGTCGAAACCGAGCATGCCCGCCCCGCCCTTGATGGAATGGGCGGCGCGGAAGACCTCGTTCACCAGGTCCGGGTCGGCCCCGGCCCCGGCGGCCTCGATGTCCATGAGCCGCTGCTCGATGCTGTCCAGGTGCTCGCGGCAGTCCTCCACGAACCCGTCCACCAGGTCCACGTCGTGCATGCGGGCCTCAGGCCTTGCGGCCGATGCTGAAATGTTTGTCCAGGCGCATGGTGCGCAGCAGGTTGAAGACGTCGGGCGAGGCGTTCACCACCTCGAAGACGCCGCCCACCCCGCGCAGGGTGTTGTGGGCCGCCACCAGCAGCCCGATGCCCATGGAGTCGAGGATCTCCACGGCGTCCATGTCCAGCACCAGATGGCGCGCGCCGCCGTCCACCAGGGCCTTGAGCCGCCCGCGCAGGTCCTCCACCTCGGCCGCGCCGATGCTCCGCCCGGCGGCCAGCACCCGGCGCTCCCCCTCTCCGTTCCCGCTCATCGCTCGTCTCCCTTGCGTTGGGCAAGCCGCTTGCGGATGGTGATCCGGTTGCCCTTGTCGTTGTATTCCACCGCGTCCGCATAGGCGTGAATGATGTACCGCCCCCGGCCGCTCTCCGTGAGCCCCTCGGGCAGGCGGATCGCCCGGCCGCGCCAGTCGAAGCCGTCGCCCGGGTCCTCCACCTCCATCACCGCGTCGGCCCCGTCCAGCTCCAGGCTGAAGCGGACCCGGCCGTCCGTCCGTCCGGCCAGCCCGTGCACCATGGCGTTGGCCACGGCCTCCCGGGCCAGCAGCACCAGGTCGAAGACCTCGCACGCCCCGATCTCCGCCAGAAAACGCCGGATCTCCGCGTCCAGGCGGTCCATGCCGCGGGGATCCCTCGGCAGGGTCAGGCAGAAGCCCGGCCTCCGGGAGGCGCGCGCGCCGTCCATCAGATCTCCACCCCCAGGAGCACCACGTCGTCCGCGGGCGACGTCGCGCCGAGCAGGGTCTCGGCCATGGCCTCCACCGCCTCGGCGATGGGCAGGTCCGCGCTGGCCTCCCCGGCCCGGGCCAGCCGGTCCAGGTTGCCCGCCACGCTGCCGAGACGCCCGGGGGCCGACTCCAGCAGGCCGTCGCTGTACAGGAACAGCCGGTCGCCGGGGCGCACGTCCAGCTCGCGCCGCCCCAGCTCCACGGTCTCGAACATGCCGAGCACGTCGCCGGGCAGGTCCAGGGGGCCGGCCCCGCCGTCCAGGCAGAGCAACGCGGGCGGATGCCCGGCCCCGGCCACGGTGAGCAGCCCCTCGCCCCGGTCCAGCCGGGCGTACACCGCCGTCAGATAGAGCTCGGGCGGGGTGATGTCGCGCAGCACCCGGTTCATGGCGGCCAGCACCGCCGCCGGGTCGCGGTCCGCCGCGGCGTTCTGGCGCAGCAGGGCCTTGAGCGAGCTGGTGACGAACCCCGCGCCCAGGTCGTGGCCGCTCACGTCGGCCACGAAATAGCCCATGACCCCGTCGCCCAGGTCCAGCACGTCGTAGAAGTCGCCCCCGGCCTCCAGCACCGGCACGTAGCGCACCCCGAACCGGGCCCCGGGCACGTCCGCCGGGGCCACCAGCATGCGGCGCTGGGCGTTCTTGACCTGGCCCAGCCGGTCGGCCTGGGCCCGGATGATGCGCTCCTGGCGCTCGCGCACCTTGAGCTGGGCCTGGACCCGGGCCAGGACCTCGTCGGCGTGGAAGGGCTTGGTGACGTAGTCCACCGCGCCCAGGCCCAGGCCGTTGATCTTGTTGGAGACGTCGTCCAGGCAGGTGAGGAAGATGACCGGGATGTCGGCGGTGGCCGGGTCGACCTTGAGCTTGGCGCAGGTCTCGAACCCGGACTCCTGCGGCATCATCACGTCCAGCAGGATGAGGGCCGGATGCTCGGCCCTGGCCAGCTCCCGGCCCTGCTCGCCGTAGCGGGCCACGCGCACGGCGTAGCCGGCGAATTCGAGCATGCCTTTGAGCACGGCGGCGTTCACCGGCTCGTCATCCACCACCAGGATCAGGGGAGGGGCGTCCATGTGCTGGCCACTACAACTCACCGTTGGGGGTCCGGAACACTCGCCCGGACCTACACCAAAATCGAGAGGTGCGCCAGCCTTTGAGGGCCGTTCCGAAATCAGCCCGCCGCCCGCGGGGCCCCCAGCAGCCCGGACAGCTCGTCCAGGGTCAGGGGACGGCCCAGGACCTCGGCCCGGTCCCGCACCGCCCGGACCGCGGCCTCCAGGGCCGAGCCCTCCAGGACCACGCCCAGCCGCCGGGCGGCCTGGCGCACCGCGCCCCGCCCGGACTTGCCGCCCAGGGCCACGGTGCGCTCCGCCCCGAGCATGGCCGGGGCGTAGGGCTCGAACAGGACGGCCGAGTCCTCCAGGGCCTGGACGTGCAGGCCGGTCTCGCTGGCGAACACGTCGCGCCCGGCCACGGCCTTGATGCGCGACAGGGGCACCCCGGCCGCCTCGGCCAGAAAGGCGCACAGCCCGCGCAGCCCGGCCAGCCGGTAGCCCCGGCCGCGGCGCAGGGCCAGATGGGCGGCCAGCTCCTCGGTGGCGGCGATGCCCGAGCGCTCGCCCAGGCCGAGCAGGCTGCCGTCGGCGAAGTCCGCCCCGGCGTGCAGGGCCGAGCAGGCGTTGGCCGTGGCCATGCCGAAGTCGTCGTGGCAGTGCACGGCCAGGGCCGCCCCGGGCCCCAGCCCGCGCCGGAAGTCGGCCGCCAGGTCCGCGGCCTCCCAGGGGGCGAGCACGCCCGCGGTGTCCGAGAGCCGGATGCGGCAGGCCCCGGCCTCCAGCGCCGCCCGCGCCGCCTCCAGAGCGAAGGCGCGGTCCGCGCGGGAGACGTCCTCCAGGCCCACGGACACGTAGCCCAGCCCGGCCGCCCGGGCCGCGGCCACCACGCCCCGCGCCCGGGCCAGGAGTCCGGCCCGGTCCAGGCCCAGGCGCAGGCGCAGGTGGGCGTCGGACACGGGCAGGCCGAGGTTCACCCGGTCCGCCCCCAGGGCCGCGGCGCGGCGCACGTCGGGCTCGCGGCAGGGGCTCCACAGGGACAGGGCCGCGGCCCCGGCACGGCGGCGCGCCCAGGCCAGCAGGTCGCCCAGGCCCTCCTGGCCCACCCAGCCCAGCTCGATCTCCTCCACCCCCAGGTCCATCAGCCCGGCCACCACGCGGCGACGGGCCTCGGCCCGGAAATAGACCCCGAAGGTCTGCGCCCCTTCGCGCAGCGTCGTATCAATCAACATGCGGCACTGTCCTTGGGCCGAGGTTTCGACCGCCGGGGATCCTGCACGCTTCAGGCCAGAATCTGCGCATAATAATAATCAAATTATATCAATAACATAAATATCAATCCCTACTTCCCGGGTCTCCTACGCTTTTGTGGCCCCCTACACTTTTGTCGCCCACCATTGTGTAGGTTTCCCCCGCCCCGGCGGGCGCATTCCCCGCATAATCGCAAAACGTTACCGAAGCATCCCGGCAGGTTGCGCGACAACCGCCGCAACTGGCACGCCCTTTGCCCTAAGCGTGTCCATTCCGGTTCGAGGCATCCCCTCAACTCCAAAGGAGAGCATCATGCGAAAGGTAGCGATCTACGGCAAGGGCGGCATCGGCAAGTCCACCACGACCCAGAACACGGTGGCCGGTCTCACCGAGATGGGACGGCAGGTCATGGTGGTCGGCTGCGACCCCAAGGCCGACTCCACCCGTCTGCTCCTGGGCGGCCTGGCCCAGAAATCCGTGCTCGACACCCTGCGCGAGGAAGGCGAGGACGTCGACCTCGACGACATCCGCAAGGTCGGCTTCGGGCACACCTACTGCGTGGAGTCCGGCGGCCCCGAGCCGGGCGTGGGCTGCGCCGGCCGCGGCATCATCACCTCCATCAACATGCTGGAGAACCTCGGCGCCTACGAGGAGTCCGTGGGCCTGGACTACGCCTTCTACGACGTGCTGGGCGACGTGGTCTGCGGCGGCTTCGCCATGCCCATCCGCGACGGCAAGGCCGAGGAGATCTACATCGTCTGCTCCGGCGAGATGATGGCCATGTACGCCGCCAACAACATCTGCAAGGGCATCATGAAGTACGCGCAGAGCGGCACCGTGCGCCTGGGCGGGCTCATCTGCAACTCGCGCAACGTGGACAACGAAAAGGAGATGATCCAGAAGCTGGCCGAAAAGATCGGCACCCAGATGATCTACTTCGTCCCGCGCGACAACGACGTGCAGCGCGCCGAGATCAACCGCAAGACCGTCATCGAGTGGGACGCCAAGGCCCCCCAGGCCGAGCACTACCGCAACCTCGCCCGGGCCATCGACGGCAACGAAAACTTCGTCATCCCCAAGCCCCTGACCATCGAGGAGCTCGAAAAGCTGCTGCTCGACTTCGGTTTGATGGCCGCCTAGCCCCACCAACCCACAGCCAACCAACGGAGAAACGACAATGATGATTAT
>JBFWIY010000253.1:0-5197 GCA_050255855.1 Desulfovibrionaceae bacterium | reverse complement strand
CTCCGCCGGGGTGTAGAACTGGCCCTTGCTCTTGCCCGACTCCGTGGCGAAGTGGCGCATGAGGTACTCGTAGGCGTCCCCCAGCAGGTCGTCGCCGTCGGCCCGGTTGCGGCCGAAGTCCAGCTCCTCGAAGATGGCCACCAGCTTGGTGAGCCGGTCCACCATCTCCTTGGCCTTGCCCAGCTTGTCCTCGTCGTTGAAGTCGGCGACGTTGATGGCGCCTCTGAGTTCCGGGTTGGCGTCCGCCAGTTTGTTGATGATCTTGTTGATGCGGTCGCCGATTTCCACGTCGCCCTTGGCGGCCACCATGTCGGCGAACCCCCCGCCGGGCGGGATGGTGATGACCGCGCCCCGTTCGTGGGCGTACTTGTCGGAGACGTATTTGACGAACATCAGGACCAGCACATAGTCCTTGTACTGGCTGGCATCCATGCCGCCGCGCAGCTCGTCGCAGGACTTCCAGAGGGAGGAGTAGAGTTCGGATTTCTTGAGCGCCATTGGGGTATTACCTAGATGATGATCCCTCGTGGGAGGGAAGTCACGTTCTGGTTTGCTGGTATACGATCATCGAAACAATTAGACAACGCCCATAGGCCGGGAGCCGGGCACGAGGTGCTCCAGGTCCAGCCCCGGGTACTGGAGCTTGGCCATGGCCTCGGCGAGCACCAGGAGGGCGACACCCAGGCCGTAGCCTTCGCCCACGCCGGGGACGGTGTGCCCCTGCAGCACGCTCCGCAGATCGAAGGCCACGCCGGAGTCGCGCAGGCCGTCCTTGGCCGTGTGCCGGAAGGAGTGGAACACCTTGCGCCTGTCCTCGATGCCGTTGGTCCTGGCGTAGCGTCCCCACCACTTGGACCAGGATTCGGTGTCCAGGGGTTGGGTGGGGTTGCGGTCGGGGAACAGCGGGCCGTCTCCGGCCTTTCGGCGGGCCTCGACGTAGTCCAGGAAGCCCAGGCGCACCAACTCCGGGTGGATCGGCACGCGACGCTTGGATTCCTGCGTCTTGGTGGCGGTGTTCATCAGGTCCAGGTACCAGACGTCGCGGTCCTGGCGGACGTCATCCACAAGCAGGGTCCCCAGTTCCTTCAGTCGCGCCCCGGTGAACAGGGCCAGGAGCGGGAGCCACTTGGCCGCCTCGCCTCCTCCGGCCCGGGGCCGATCGCCCACGGTGAACACGGGGAAGCGGAAGATCATGTTCAGGTCATCGATGGAGTAGGGCAGCCTGGCCCGGTCCTTCACCTTGGACACGGCCGCCTTGACGTTGGAGGCGGGGTTGTTCTCCAGGTAGCCGTTCTTCGTCCCCCACGACAGGATCGCGCAGAGGAAGCCCAGCCACTTGTCGTTGACCGTGCGGGCGGTCAGGCGCGTGAGGCTGCGATCCTTCTCCGCCAGGGCGACCAGTTCCGGCAGGGACTTCTTCCGGTGCTTGGCCGGGAGGTGGCTGGCGGCCGGGCACTTGAGCAGGGTGTCCTTGAACTCCCGGACATGCGCCTTGGTGATCATGGGCAGCGGTAGGTCTCCGTGGAGGTCCAGGAAGCGGCGGACGGTCGCCTCAAAGGAGTCGAGGGTCCTGCCCGCCACCCGTTGTCCATTCTCATCCTTCCACTTCTCGAACAGGCCGGACAGGGGCAACTCCCCACCGGCAGACGTTCGGACCACGGCGGGGCTGGGCAGGGGAGGGGGCGTGGACGGGGTGTCCACAACCTCGCCTCGGTTCCGCTTGGCCTGGACCTCGGATGCTCGGATCACGGCCTTGAGGAAGGCGTAGGCGAGCTGCTGGTATCTCTCGCTGGCGGGGTCCAGCTCAATCCCGTGCCCCTGGAGCCAGTCCTCCAGAATTGGGGCCACCACGGACACGTCGCCACGAGCCAGCGCCGGGCGGTAGAGGCGGTCCACCTCGGCAGGGTTGGCGGCCAGCTGCCGGAACCAGAAGTCATCCCGGGCCATGCCTGAGACCCGTATCTCCTCGTCTGCCTGGACCATGCTGTGGTAGGCCAGGGCGCACAGGCGTTCGACCTCGGTGTCCGTCAGGCTGGTTCGTGGTTGCGCCTGGGCGGCCAGCCTGTCGCGGACCTCGGCAAATTCCTGGTCGAGCTTCACCCGCTCCACCCGGGCCTTGTCGCAGGCCGCGCGGTAGTCGGAGGTCCCCAGGGACCGGGTGAGTTCTTTCTTAGGATGATAATGGGCCAGGAGGTCGGTGGGCACCTTGACCCGAAGGCGGTAGTTGGCAGACCCCTTTCGACGCTGAACTCCGGGGCAACGTGGCATCTTCTCCATGCCTCCAGTGTACCACCGAAGTGTACCAGTGGGAAGCCTGGAAGCCAGCCAGCTACAAGGATTTCTTTGGAGTCCGAGGGGATAGGGGGAAAGTGGCGGAGAGGGTGGGATTTGAACCCACGTATGGGCTATTAACCCATAACTCGATTTCGAGTCGAGCGCGTTACGACCGGGCTTCGCTACCTCTCCGCTTGCCCCGGGGACCGACGGGCCGTCCGGAGGAAGAGGACCATACAGACCATGCGGGCCGGATGCAAGCCCCGGGGCGGGGTTCGGGGACGTTGCGGCGGTGCGGATGGGACGGGCGTGGCCGGTATGGCCGATATGGCCGGTGTGGCCCGTGGGGCCGGGAAACGGGGGGGGAGACGGTCGGAGAATGGCCGGGCCGTTGTCGTTGCCGGGGTCGCCGGGGCAATGGGGAAAAGCGGGGAGGGGAGAGGGGGGTGGAAGGGGCGGGTTGACGGGACGCGGGGGGACCGGGGCGCTCAGCCCGCGTCGCCGCTTCCGGCCGCCGGGGCGGGGGTGTCGTCGCCCGGGCCGCGCCCGCGCCGGGCGCGGAAGAAATCCGAGAGCAGGCCGCCGCATTCCTCGGCCCGCACCCCGCCCAGCACCCAGAACTTGTGGTTCACGAACCCTAGGCCGTTGCCCGCCAGGTGCGTGACCAGGGCCCCGCTCTTGGGGTCCGTGGCCCCGTAGATCACCCCGGCCAGCCGGGCGTGGATCACCGCCCCCACGCACATGAGGCAGGGCTCCAGGGTCACGGCCAGGACGCAGCCCGGCATCCGGTAGTTGCCCACCACCTGCCCGCCGCGCCGCAGGCAGAGGATCTCGGCGTGGGCCGTGGGGTCCTGGAGGCGGATGGGGGCGTTGTGCGCCCGGGCCAGCAGCCTGCCGTCCGGGCCAAACAGGGCCGCGCCCACCGGGGCCTCGTCCAGGGACGCGGCCAGGCGCGCCTCCGCCAGGGCCAGCTCCATGGCCGTCTCCGGGGGCACGGGCAGCTCGCCCGCGCTCGGCGGGACGGGCAGGGGACGGGGGCTCATGGCCCTTGCCTAGATCCCGCGCAGGTAGCGCACCCCGGCCTCCAGGAAGCTCAGGCCGAGCTGCTCGGGCGTCTTGCGGGTCCAGGCCGGGTGGTTGGTGGGGTGGTTGAAGGCCTCCGGGTGGGGCATGAGCCCGAACACCCGGCCCGAGGGATCGGTGAGCCCGGCGATGGCCAGGGGCGAGCCGTTGGGATTGTAGGGATACTGCTGGGTGGGCTGGTCCGTGGCCGGGTCCACGTACTGCACGGCCACCAGGTGGTCCGCCACCAGACGGTCCAGCAGGGCCTGGTCGCGCGGGATGATCTTGCCCTCGCCGTGGCGCACGGGCAGGTCCATGCAGTCGATGCCCTTGGTGAACACGCAGGGGCTGTCCGGGTTGGCCTTCAGGCGCACCCAGCGGTCTTCGAACCGGCCGGAATCGTTGTTGGACAGCGAGACCTGGCGCTCGAAATAGGCCCCGCCCACCGCGGGCAGCAGGCCCAGTTTCACCAGGAGCTGGAAGCCGTTGCAGATGCCCAGCACGATGCCGCCGGACTGGAAGAAGGCCTTGAGCTGGTCGAGCACCGGCTGGCCCGAACTGGTCTTGGCGTGACGCCAGCGCAGGGCCGCGGCCTGGGCCGCGCCGAGGTCGTCGCCGTCCAGGAACCCCCCGGGGAAGATGAGATAGTTGTACCCGTCCAGGCGCACGCGGCCCGCGGCGATGTCCGAGAAGAAGACCACGTCCGCGGCGTCCGCTCCGGCGAGACGGACGGCGTGGGCGGATTCCTGTTCACAATTGGTGCCGTATCCTGTAATAACAATCGCGTTGACGCGAGCCATTCGCTGCGCTCCTTGGCGGGCTGGAGGTCGGGGGCGGAAGGCCGCTCGGCGGCCACCCCGGGACCATAAACTCCGGCACTTCCAGCGTCAACACAGGCCGTGGCCCTCACCCGTCAACCGACGAAACCAAGGGCGGATTTCAGCGTATGAAAACCAAGTTCATCTTCATCACCGGCGGCGTGCTTTCCTCGCTGGGCAAGGGACTCGCCGCCGCCTCCATCGGCGCCCTGCTCCAGGCCCGCGGGCTCAAGGCCACCATTCAGAAGCTCGATCCCTACATCAACGTGGATCCCGGCACCATGAACCCCTTCCAGCACGGTGAGGTGTACGTCACCGACGACGGGGCCGAGACCGACCTGGATCTGGGGCACTACGAGCGCTACCTGGGGCGTCCCATGAGCCAGCGGAACAACTACACCTCCGGCTCCATCTACAACACGGTCATCACCAAGGAACGCCGGGGCGACTACCTGGGCGGCACGGTGCAGGTGATCCCGCACATCACCGACGAGATCAAGAAGTGCATCCTGAACCTGCCCACGGACGAGGACGTGGCCCTCATCGAGATCGGCGGCACGGTGGGCGACATCGAGGGCCAGCCCTTCCTGGAGGCCATCCGCCAGCTCAAGAGCGACCTGGGCAAGGAGAACGTCCTCTACATCCACCTCACCCTGGTGCCCTACATGCGCGCCGCGGGCGAGCTCAAGACCAAGCCCACCCAGCACAGCGTCAAGGAGCTGCGCAGCATCGGCATCCAGCCGGACATCATCCTCTGCCGCTCGGAAGTGAACCTGGACCGGGACCTCAAGGCCAAGATCGCGCTGTTCTGCGACGTGGACAAGGACGCCGTGTTCTCGGCCGTGGACGTGCAGAGCATCTACGAGGTGCCGCTGCGGTTCTACCACGAGGGCGTGGACCAGAAGATCGCCATCCTGCTCAAGCTCCCGGCCAAGAACGCCGAGCTGGACGCCTGGAAGGAGCTGAACCGCCGCGTGGCCGAGCCCAAGGGCCGGGTCAAGATCGGCATCGTGGGCAAGTACGTGGACCTGAAAGAGGCCTAC
>JBFWIY010000252.1:0-5206 GCA_050255855.1 Desulfovibrionaceae bacterium | reverse complement strand
CCCCCCCCCCCCCCCCCCCCCCCCCCCCCCCCCCGCCGGAGGCCTTCTTCGCGATCTTGAGCAGCCGGGCCGAGTCCCAGATGGTGACGAACACGGCGGACAGGATCAGGGCCGCGCCCGCGTAGCCCAGGGCGGTGAAGGTCTCGCCGTACCAGGCGTAGGCCAGGATGGCGGCGGCCACGGGCTCCACGGTGGCGGCCATGGCGGCCCGGGTGGCCTCCAGGTGGCGCAGGCCCGCGTAGTAGACCGAGTAGGCCCCGTAGGTGCTGATGGCGGCCAGGGCCACGCAGGCGGCGTAGGCCTGCCAGGGCAGCCCGGGCGTGAAGTGGAACAGCGGCAGCATGGCCAGGGCGGCGGCGGGCATGCCGTAGAGGAAGCAGGTGGGGGTGGGGTAGTGGTCCAGCCAGCGCTTCCCGAAGATGTAGAACAGGGCGTAGGAGAGGCCCGAGAGCAGGCCCAGGATCAGGGCCGGGGCGGAGATGGGGTGGCTGGCCAGGTCCGGGGTCCAGCTCACGCCCAGCACGCCCAGGATGGTCATGCCCACGGCGGTGAGCTTGATGCGGGTCATGGGTTCGTGCAGCAGGATGCGGGAGAGCACGGCCACCCAGGCCGGGGCGGTGTAGAGCAGCACGGCGGAGAGGGCCGCGCCGCCCAGCTGCACGGCGTTGACGTAGAAGGCGTAGAGCCCGCCGACGGCCAGCAGGCCGAAGGCCAGGAAGGCCGGGGCGTCGCGGAACGAGGCCCGGGTCTGGTGTGCGGCCGCGGCGTGGATGGCGAAGAAGATCCAGCCGATGGCGGTGCGCCAGAAGGCCACTTCCATGGGGCTCATGCCGTAGAGGAAGGCGATCTTGGCCACGGGGCCGATGAGGCCCCACATGAGCCCGGCGACGATGACGAGTATGTACCCGCGCAGCATATCCTTTTTCCTTGACCGTAGGGGACGGGCCCGTGTACCGCACTTGCCTTCAAAAGGGAAGGGCGGTCCGGAACCCGCGGGGCAGGCGGGTGGCACGTCCGCCCGGCGTTGTCGGCGCGCAGGGCATACGGCGGTGGTTGATAATATCACAACGCGAGCGTACAAGGGCTATGGAGGATGCCGTGCCCCACGATGAACGGCCCGTTCCGGGCGTGTGGCGCGAGGGCCGCCTGGAGTTGGACTGCGGCGGCCGCCGCTTCGTGATCCGGCGCGAGGCCGACCTGGAGGCCCTCTGGGACGCAATGGACCAGACGGCCTTTGGCGGCGACGAGCGCCTGCCCTACTGGGCGGAGCTCTGGCCCGCCGGGGTCTTTCTGGCCCAGTGGTTCGCCGAGGACCCGGCCCGGGTGGCCGGGCTGCGCTGCCTGGATCTGGGCTGCGGCCTGGGCTACACGGCCCTGGCGGCGGCCTGGCTGGGCGGCCGGGTGCTGGGGGTGGACTACGAGCCCGAGGCCGTGCGCCACGCGGTCATGAACGCCCGGCGCAACGGCCTGGCGGACCGGCCCCTGGCCTTCGCCTGCATGGACTGGCGGCGGCCCGGCCTGGCCCCCGGGGCCTTCGAGCGCATCTGGGGCGGCGACGTGGTGTACGAGCGGCGCTTTTTCGAGCCGCTGGAGCGGCTGTTCGCCGGGGCCCTGGCCCCGGGCGGGCTGGTGTGGATCGCCGAGCCGGTGCGCGACGTGTCCCGCGACGTGTGGGCGGACTGGGCCGGGCGCGGCTGGGCGGTGCGGCGCGTGGACGAGCGCATGGTGCCTCTGGGGGCGCAGCGGCCGCGGGTGCGGCTCTGGGAGCTGCGCCGTCCCGATCATGGTTTCGGGCGTGTTTCCGGCGAGTAACCTGAAAAGCCAAGGAGAACCGACATGGGCAAGACCATCCGTTTCGGCGTGTCCCTGGACTCCGACCTGTTGGACAAGTTCGACAAACTCTGCGACCAGAAGAGCTACCAGACGCGCAGCGAGGCCATCCGCGACCTGATCCGCTCCATGCTGGTGCAGCAGCAGTGGGAGGAGGCCGAGGGCGAGGTGGCCGGGACCCTGACCCTGGTGTACGACCACCACGTGAGCGGCCTGTCCCAGCGCCTCACCGAGATCCAGCACGACCAGCACCACATGATCCTCTCCACCCTGCACTGCCACCTGGACCACGACAACTGCCTGGAGGTCCTGGTGCTCAAGGGCAACGCCGAGGGCATCAAGACCCTGGGGCAGCGGCTCATCTCCACCAAGGGCGTGAAGCACGGCCAGCTGGTGCTCACCACCACGGGGCGCGAACTCATCTAGGGTCGCGGCCTTGGATACGATTCCTGTTCCGACGCGCGCCCCGGGCGGGCGTCCGGTTTCGCCGCCGCGGGCGGCGCGGTCCGCCGCAGCATGCGGGCCGGCGCATCCTGCGGACATCACATGAGGAGGCCATCGTGGAGGACGTGCAGAGCGGCCAGGCGGGGATTCCCATGCGCATCGACCGGGTGGGGGTCAAGGACCTGCGCGTGCCGCTGAAGGTGCGCGAGCGGGCCGGGGGCATGCAGCACACCGTGGCCGAGACGGCCCTGTCCGTGGACCTGCCCTCGCGCTTCAAGGGCACCCACATGAGCCGCTTCGTGGAGGCCCTGGCCCGGTGGAACGAGGAGCTGGACTACGCCAGCTTCCGCAACCTGCTGGCCGACATCGCCCAGCGCCTGGACGCCCGGCGCTCCTTCGCCCGGTTCGTGTTCCCGTATTTCGTGCGCCAGCGCTCGCCCGAGAGCGGCAGCCTGGGCCTCATGGGCTACACCTGCACCGTGGAGGGGGCCTACCAGGGCGGCAGCCTGGACTTCACCCTCGGGGTGGTGGTGCCGGTGATGACGGTCTGTCCCTGCTCTCTGGCCATCAGCGACATCGGGGCCCACAGCCAGCGCGCCGAGGTGCGCATCCGGGCCAAGTACACGGGATTTCTCTGGCTGGAGGACCTCATCGCCATCGGCGAGGCCTCGGGCTCGTCCCCGGTCTATTCCCTGCTCAAGCGCGAGGACGAGAAGCACGTCACCGAGGCGGCCTTCGCCAACCCGGCCTTTGTGGAGGACGTGGTGCGCGCCGCGGCCAAGGGGCTTGGCGACCATCCCCAGGTCACCTGGTACGGGGTGGAGGTGGAGAGCTTCGAGTCCATCCACAGTCACTCGGCCTTCGCCAGCATTGAAGGCCGCCCGGAAAAGGGCTAGACTCAAGTGAAATTCGCATCAGGCCGGAGGTTTTCCATGCGCCGTTCCGTTCTGCTCCCGCTGTTCGCCCTGGCCCTGCTGGCCGGGACCGTTCTCGCCGTTGCTCCGGCCCGGGCCGGGGAGCCGGTCAAGGTGCACCTCATCGTGGTCAACGGCGTGGTGGAGGGCCGCGACGTGCAGGCCGAGCTCATGAAGCTCAAGAACCTGTTCATGGACAAGGCCGGCGGCTTCACCGAGCTGGGCCCCACCGCGGGCGGCGAGGTCACGGGCCTGAGCCTCGGGCCCCAGGGCGTGAGCGCCCAAGGCGGGGTGGACAAGCGCGGCAACAACTACACCTTTCTGGTCTCGGCGGACCGCGACATGACCGCGGAATTCAAGGCCTACATCGCCGACCGCTTCAAGAAGGCGCCCTACATCCTGGTCTGGGACGCCATGCGGGAGTAGGGGCATGGAGATCGACTCGGGCCTGAACGCCAACCTGTCCGCCCTGCGGGCCCTTTCCGTGGGCCAGGCGGTGACGGCCAACAACCTGGCCAACGTGTCCACCGAGGGCTTCGAGGCCTCGCGCGCGGTGTACGCCTCCGGCCCGGAGGGGCAGGGGGTGCAGGTGGCCGCGGTGCTGCCCCAGGGCTCGGGCACGGATATTTCCCGGGAGACGGTCCAGATGATCGCCGACGAGAACGCCTATTCGGCCAACGCCGTGGCCGCGGCGAGTTTTGGGGAGACCCTCGGGGCGCTGCTGGACCTGAAAGTCTGAGGACGGCCGCCCCGTCGTCCCGTTCCGGGGCGCGGGAGCGGTCCTGGCGGGCCCGCCGCCCGGACCAGGTCCGGCGCACGCGGGCCCGAGTCGTGTGCAACGAACCGCCCCGGGCCAGGCGCCGGGCGCGATCCAGGAAAGGCCCATGGGACCCATCAAGCCGAGCGGCACGGATTTCGACGTCATCATCGTGGGGGGCGGCCCGGCCGGGCTCTTCGCCGCCTACTGGCTGGGCGAGCATTCGGACCTCTCGGTGCTGCTCATCGAAAAGGGCAAGCGCCCCGAGAACCGCGAGTGCCCCATCGGCGGGGAGCAGCGCTGCATCAAGTGCCGCCCCTGCAACATCTTGTGCGGCATCGGCGGGGCCGGGCTCTTTTCCGACGGCAAGCTCAACTACATCCCCAAGCTGGGCAAGACCGACCTGACCCAGTTCATGCCCATGCGCCGCGCCCTGGAGCTCATCGACGAGACCGAGGGCATCTTCAACCGCTTCGGCATGGACGGTCCGGTCTACCCCACGGACATGGAGGCGGCCAAGGGCATCCGCAAGGAAGCCAAGAAGCACGGCATCGATCTGCTCATCATCAAGCAGAAGCACCTGGGCAGCGACAAGCTCCCGGGCCACATCGCGGGCATGGCCGAGTACATCCGGGGCCGGGGCGTGGTCATGCACACCTCGGAGGAGGCGCGCGACGTGGTGGTGCGGGACGGCCGCATCGCCGGGCTGGTCACCAACCGGGCCGAGTACGCCTGCCGCAACGTCATCCTGGCCCCGGGCCGGGTGGGGGCGGAGTGGGTGGCCTCCCTGGTCCAGGCCCAGGGCGTGGGGCTCTCCCAGCGCGGCATCGAGGTGGGCGTGCGGGTGGAGGTCTCGGCCGAGATCCTGGCCGACCTCTGCTCGGTGATCTACGACCCCACCTTCTTCATCCGCACCAGCAAGTACGACGACCAGACCCGTACCTTCTGCACCAACCAGGGCGGGTTCGTGGCCCAGGAGAACTACCAGGAGTTCGTCTGCGTCAATGGCCACGCCTACATGGACAAGAAGAGCGAGAACGCCAACTTCGCCTTCCTGTCCAAGGTGGTGCTCAACGACCCGGTCACGGACAACCAGCGCTACGGCGAGTCCATCGGGCGGCTGGCCACCCTCATCGGCGGGGGCCGGCCCCTGCTGCAACGCTTCGGGGACCTCAAGCGCGGCCGCCGCTCCACCTGGAACCGCATCCGCAACAGCACCATCGAGCCCACCCTCAAGGACGTGGTCTGCGGGGACATCGCC
>JBFWIY010000251.1:0-5209 GCA_050255855.1 Desulfovibrionaceae bacterium | reverse complement strand
AGCACGTGGGACCGCTCCACCAATTTGAGCTGGGCGCGGTCGTTGAGGTTGATCTGCCCGAAGCTCACCAGCCGCTTGGGCTCGGGCTAGACCCGGAAGAGGTCCCCCTCCCGGTCGAAATACTTGGCCAGCACGGCGGGCGGCGTGGTGCGCAGGGTGTAGTCGTTGTACACGCCCCGGCGCGCGGCGCGGATGACGCGCTCGGACAGATCGTTGGCCGTGATCTTCACGTCCCAGGCGGCCAGCTCGGCCCCCAGCACCTCCATGATGATGATGGCCAGGGTGTAGGGCTCCTCGCCCGTGGAGCAGCCCGCGGACCAGATGCGCAGCTTCTTGGTGCCCGCCTTGCGGAGCTTCTCCAGGGTCTCGGGCAGGACCTTCTCCTGAAAGACCTCCAGCTGCGGCGGGTTGCGGTAGAAGCTCGTCTCGTTGGTGGTGATGACCTCGAAGAGCCGGTTCACCTCGTCCTTGCGGCCGGGGTCGTACTGCAGAAAGTAGTAGTACTCGGAAAAGCTCTTCAGGTTCAGCTGTTTGAGACGGTTCGCCAGCCGGTTCTCCATGAGATACTTGCGGTTGTCCGCCACAAAGATGCCGGAGATCTTGTAGACGTAGTCCCGCAGCTGGATGAATTCCGAGTCGGCGATGGAGAACTCTTTGCCGCTCGTGATGGGCTTGGAAAACAGGGACATCGTTACTCGCCCTCGTCGCTCTCGCGGCCGATGCTCTCCACGGCGAGCTCGGCGGCTTCGGCCAATTCCGGATCGCCCGAGCCGGTGATCTCCAACAGGGCCCGGAAGGCCGACTGTCCGCCGATGGCCCCCAGGGCCTCGATGGACTTGATGGCCACCAGCTTGTTGGGATGCTCCAGGAGCTCCACGAGCCGGGGCACCGCGGCCTTGACCCGGTTGCGGCCAAGGGCCTCCAGGGCGCGCACCCGCACCCAGTCGTCCTGGTCGTCCAGGGCCTGGAGCAGGTAGGGCTCCACGGACGGTCCGTAGCAGTTGCCCAGGATCTCCACCACGGCCAGCCGGACGTCCCGGCTCTCGTCGCCCAGGCGGGGGACCACCAGGGCGAGCCAGGCCGCGTCGTCGTCGAAGCAGACCGTGGACACCGCCTCCAGGGCGATCTTGCGCACGTCGGGGCTCTCGTCCTCCAGGGCGGCCTTGAGGAACTCCAGGTGGGCGCCCGCGTCCAGCTTGCCCATGGCGTAGACCGCCATGAGCCGGCTGATGGGCTCGGAGGAGTGGGCCATGTCGGAGAAGCGCGCCTCGACCTCCTCCCCGCCGATGGCCACCAGGGCCTCCAGGGCGGCCTCCTTCACGTCGTCGTAGGGGTGGTCCAGCAGGACGAAGAGCCGCCCCACCGCCTCGTCCAGGCGCTGGCGGCCCACATAGGCCAGGGCGGCCTTGAGCACCGTGCCGTCGCGATGGCGGTCGAGCACGTCGAAGAAGAAGTCCTTGGCCTCCGCGCCGCAGCGCTCGGCCAGCACGCCCACCATGTGGCGCTGCAGAGACTGGTTGCACTCCCAGAAGGCGGCCACGAACACCTGGGCCACCTCCGGGGCCTCCACCCGGGCCAGGGCGGCCGCGGCCACCAGGGCCAGGGCCGGGTCCTCGGAGCGCAGGCCGCGCTTCAGGGCCTCGGTGAGGCCGATGCTGGCCAGGGCGTCGAGCATGTGCTGGATGCGCTCGGTGTCCCGGTCCGGATCGAGCCGGGCGGCCAGCTCCAGGATGCCCTGGGAGGCCACCTCGCCGCCCACGGAGCCCAGGCCCTGCACGGCGGCGTCCTGCACGTCCTCGGCCTCGTCCTCCAGGGCCACGAGCATGTACTGGCGGAGGTTCTCGCGCTCGTCCGGGGAGAGCAGGCGCAGGGCGTCGCCCCCCAGGATGCTGACCACGGCCTTGACCATCTTGTTGCGGATGGCGGACGAGGCGCCGCCCATGCGTTTGAGCATCTTGGTGGCGGCCTTGACGTTGCCCACCTCGGCCAGGGCGTCGATGACCATGGAGCGCACCAGGTCCGAGGTGTGGTCCAGGCTCTTGACCAGGGCGTCCACGCTGCCGGCGTCGCCCACCTTGGCCAGGGCCTCCACCGCGGCGTACTGCACCCACTCCTCGTCGCTCATGGCGCGGCCCAGGCTCTGGGCCGCCTCGGGCCGGGCCAGGTCGCCCAGGCTCACGGCCGCCTGGTAGCGGACGTTGACCTCGGGGTCCTTGAGCATGGCCTCGCACAGCGGCCGCACCGCCATGCCGGACTTGGTGGAGCCCAAAATATCGGCGGCGAAGATGCGCATGTCCGGGTCGTCGTCCTGGAGCAGGGCGATGACGTTCTCCAGGTCCTGGTCCGCCACCTGGCGCAGGATGTCCATGGAGAGGTTGCGCACCGGGGCCTCGTCCGAGCGCAGCAGGGGGATGACGGCCAGCACCACCGGACTGCCGCCGATGTGGCGCAGGGCCCGGTCGGCCGCTTCCTGCACGCCCAGGTTCCGGCTTTTCAGCAGCTCCGCCAGCCGCGGCACGGCCTCGGGGCAGGGCGCTTCGCCCGCCTCGAACGCCGCCTCCCGCAACTGCTCATTGTCGTCCCCCGCCAGTCGCTTGAGGATCGCTTCGCACTCTGACATGTCCCCTCCGCACAGGGCGTCTACTTGTACAAATTCTCCAGGATGGCCCGCGCCATGTCGTCGATGTCCACCACCTCGTCCGCCAACTTGGCGTCCACGATGGCCTTGGGCATGCCATAGACCACGCAGGTGGCGTCGCTCTGGGCCAATGCCCGCCCCCCCTTGCCCTTGAGCTGGCGGACCCCCTCCATACCGTCGTTGCCCATGCCCGTCAGGATCACCCCCAGGGCCCGCTTGCCCACCGCCTCGGCGGCGGACCCGATGAGCACGTTGGCCGAGGGCTTGTACAGGGCCTCGGCGGGCTCCTTGCTCACCTCCAGGGCGATGTGCGTGACCCGCTGCTGGATCCGGACGTGCTGGCCGCCCGGGGCCACGAAGGCGCAGCCGGGCTTGAGCACGTCCCCGGTCTCGGCCTCCTTGACCGAGAGGGCGCTCAGCCCGTCCAGCCGCTTGGCGAACGGCCCGGTGAAGGCCGCGGGCATGTGCTGGGCGATGACGATGCCGGCCGGGAAGTCCGCCGGCATGCTGGAGAGCACCTTCTGCACCGCGGGCGGCCCGCCCGTGGACACGCCGATGACCACCACGTCGCGCACCTGGGAGCTGCGGGGCCGGGCCGTCGGGGCCAGGCGCTCCGCCGGACGCTCCGCCAGGCGCTCGGGAGCGGCCACGGCCGGACGCGGCGTCGGCCGCACGGCGCGCATGCGCCGCCCGGCGATGGCCTTGACCTTGGCGATGAGGTCGCTCTCGATCTTGATGATGTCCAGGGAGACCCGGGACAGCTGCTTGGGAATAAAGTCCGCCGCGCCCAGCTCCATGGCCTTGAGGGTGGCCTCGGCGCCCTCGGTGGTCAGCGAGCTGATCATGAGCACCGGCCGCGGCATTTCCATCATGATGTGGCGCAGGCAGGTCAGCCCGTCCATGCGCGGCATCTCGATATCCAGAGTGACGACGTCGGGATCGTGCTGGCGCACCAGCGCAAGCCCCTCCTCTCCGTCACGCCCGGTGGCCGCCACACTGATGCCGGGATCCTTCTCCAGCATGGTGCTGATGGCCTTGCGCATGAAGGCGGAGTCGTCGACAACGACAACCTTGATCACGAATTCTCCTTCTCGACGCCGGACCGGAATCCCCTCCGGCTCTGGGGCATGGAAGCAGGGGCTCTGGTTTTCCCTAAAACCTTTTCGCCCCAAAGGCAACGACACCGTAGCCCCCGTGGCCGGGGAGCCCCGGCCTTGCCTGCACTCCCGACATCTGCTATTGCCACGGGGCGGCGCGGCGAACCGGCGGAGGCCCTTTTTCCAAGCCGTCCGGGCCGCGCCTGCGTCACCATAACCCGGGAGAGAGGAATGAACAGGCTGTTTTCGCGCTTCGCCTTCGTGCTGCTGGCTGCGGCCCTGATGCTGACCGCTTGCGGTCCCTCCGAGAAACCGGCCGAAAAGGCCGCCGAACCCGCCGCCGCTCCGGCCGAACAGGCCGCCCCCGCGGCCGCCCCGGCCGCCGCTCCGGCGGAAAAGACCTACATCAACGGCATCGACTTCGGCTTCCCGCCCTTCGCCTTCGTCAACGACCAGGGCCAGCCCTCCGGCTTCGACGTGGAGGCCGTGAACTGGATCGCCGACAAGATGGGCTTCAAGGTCGTGCACCAGCCCACCGACTGGGACGGCATCATCCCGGCCCTGACCTCCGGCAAGATCGACTTCATCGCCTCGGGCATGTCCGCCACGGCCGAACGCGCCCAGATCGTCAACTTCACCATCCCCTACTACCAAGTCACCCAGGTGCTCGTGGTCGGCAAGGACAACACCATGACCCTGGACGAGATGCTGCACTCCGGCAAGAAGATCGGCGCCCAGCGCGGCACGGTCACCAACGCCCTGCTGGAGTCCCTGGTCGGCAAGGAGGGCATGAAGTTCGAGCTGGTGCAGTACGACTCCACCGACCTCTCCCTGGAAGACCTCAAGATCGGCCGCATCGAGGGCTCCGGCATGGACTCCTCCATCGCCTACGAGCTGCTGAAGACCCAGCCCTTCAAGGTCTGCGGCACCTTCGACGCCGCCCCCGAGGACTACGCCTACGCCGTGCGCAAGGAGGACAAGGAGCTGCTGGAGACCCTGAACAAGGGCCTCACGCTGCTCATGGCCGACCCGTACTGGCAGGAGCTGAAGAAGAAGTGGGACATCCCCACCAACTAGGGCGGGCCTCGGCCTGACACGTTGGATCACCGGACGGGCCCGGGCTTCCCGGGCCCTCCGGTTTTCATCCCCCCGAAACCTCCGGAACCGCCGCCGCCATGGACAGCATCCTTTCCTCCCTCCACCTCATTCTGGGCGCCCTGCCCTACATGCTCGGCGGCATCGGCTGGACCGCCCTGCTCATCCTCGGGGCCCTGGCCGTGGGGCTGGTCATCGGCGTGCCCCTGGCCGTGGGCCAGGTCTACGGCCCCTGGCCCGTGCGCCGTCTGGTGGGGCTCTACGTCTGGCTGTTCCGGGGCGTGCCCATATTGGTGCAGATCTACCTCTTCTATTTCGGCATCCTGACCTTTCTGCACCATCTGCCGGGCCTGGGCTGGCTGCCCCTGGAGAGCGCCGT
>JBFWIY010000250.1:0-5219 GCA_050255855.1 Desulfovibrionaceae bacterium | reverse complement strand
AAGACGCCCGCGTTGGCGCAGAGCACGTCGATGCCCCCGAAGGCCGCCACGACCTGGGCCACGGCGGCCTCCAGCACGGCCTTGTCCGTGACGTCGGCCTGGACGAAGACGGCCGCGCCGCCCGCGTCGGCGATCTCCCGGGCCGCGGCCTCGCCTTCGGCCGCGCCCCGGGCCAGGATGGCCACCTTGGCCCCGTACCCGGCGAAGACCTTGGCGATGCCCTTGCCGATGCCCTTGCTGGCGCCGGTGACCACCACCCGTTTGTCCTTCAACGTATGGAACATGCTGCCACCTCTCGTCTCGGGGTTTCGTTTTTCCGGTTCAGGCCCGGCCGCGCCGCAGGGCGCGCACCGCAAAGGCCAGGACGACCAGGGCCATGCCTCCGGCCATGGCGAACATGCCCACCGCCGGGATGAGCGGGGTGTAGCCGGAGACCATCTTGGCGTAGAGCCATTCCGGGAGCGTGCTGTCCGCCCCGGTGGTGAACATGGACAGGGCGAAGTTGCCCCAGGAGAGCAGGAAGGCGAACAGTCCGGCCGAGCTGATGGCGGGCCAGAGCAGGGGCAGGGTGATCTTGGTCAGCGTCTGCCAGCGCGTGGCCCCCAGGTCCTTGGCGGCCTCCTCCATGGAGGGGTCGATGCTGTAGGACTGGATGGCCACGATGAGGGTGGTGATGGGCGAGATCCAGACCAGGTGCGCCACCACGGCCGTGTGCCAGCTGGGCTCGATGCCCAGGGCGTTGAACCAGAGCAGCAGGGCCAGGCCGAGCACGGACTGGGGGAAGAAGAGCGGCAGGACCACCAGCTTCTGGAACAGGCGGCGGCCCTTCCAGGTGTAGCGGGCGTAAGCCAGCCCGCCGAAGAAGCCCACCAGCACGGAGACGACCGTGACCAGGGCGGCCACGGCCAGAGAGGTGGCCACCAGGTCGCTCACGGTGCCGCTCTCCAGGGCCTTGGCGTACCATTGGGTGGTGAACTGATCCACCGGGAAGGAGAAGTAGCGCTTCTTGGCCACCGAGGCGATGCCCACGGCCAGCAGCGGGAAGTACAGGACGGTCAGGATCAGCCCGCCGTAGAGGTAGTATCCGGAATTCTTGTTGAACTTCATGGTCTGGTCCCCCTAGTTGGTCTTCTTGCGGAGGATGGAGTCGAAGTCGAGCTTGCGCAGGGCGAAGAAGACCAGCAGGCCGGTGATGCCGATGAGCACCGAGGACAGGGCCGAGCCCATGGGCCAGTTCTGGCCGTAGGTGAAGGCCCCCTGGATCTCGTCGGCGATGGTCACCACCTGCTCGCCGCCCAGGATCTTGGCCTCGGCCATGGCTCCGAGCGAGAGCACGAAGGTGAGCATGCAGCCGGTCACCAGCCCGGGCATGGACAGGGGCAGGTCGATGAGGGTGAAGATCTGCCGCCGGGTGGCCCCGAGGTCGAAGGCCGCCTCGCGCGCCTCGGCGGGCACCAGGCTGATGCCCAGCACCAGGGGGAAGAGCATGAAGGGCAGGTACACGTAGGCCATGCCGAAGATGATGACGGGCACGTTGTAGAGCAGGCCCTCGGCGGGCAGGCCCAGCAGCTCCAGGGTCCCCATGATGACCCCGCGCTTCATGAGGGAGAGGACCCAGCCGTAGAGCCGGATGTTCTCGCTCACGAACAGGCTCAGCACCACCATGATGCTCACGAAGGTGGCGAAGCGCTTGAACACCCGGACCATGGCGAAGGCCAGGGGGTAGCAGACCACCAGCAGCAGGGCCGTGGTCACCGCGGCCAGGCCCAGGGAGCGCAAAAGCGAGGTGTAGTAGGTGCCGTGCAGGATGGCGGCGTAGTTCTCCAGGGTCGGGGCCTGGAGCAGGGAGAAGCTGTGCCCGGGCATGACGCTGTAGACCAGGATGATGGCCAGGGGCACGAAGAACCCGCCCAGGAAGACCAGCATGAAGGGCGCGGAGTGCAGCACGCCGGGGGAGAGGACCTGGTCGTCGAAGAGCCGCCGCCGCAGCTTGGCCATCAACGGGTCAAAGGGCTGATCCGGGATGCGGTTCAGGTTGAGGGGCATGTCCGTTCCCTCCCTAGGCCCGGGCCGGCGGGTCGAGCAGGATGGAGTCCGCCGGGGCCCAGCCCACGGTGACGTCGCCCGAGAGCTCGGACCCGGCCTCGCTCAGGCTCTCCATGAGCAGGGGCTTGCCGTCGGCGCTCAGGTTGTACTGGACGCGGGAGCCCAGGGAATACTGGTTGACCACGGTGGCCGGGATGCGGTTGGGCAGGCTCTCGTCGCGCACGGGCTGCAGGGCCTCGGGCCGGACCATGAGCAGCATCTCGCGTCCGGCCGGGACCGCGGCCGGGGCGGCCAGGATCTGGCCGCGGTCCTTCCAGACCACGGTGTCGCCGCCCTGGCCGAGCACGGGGAAGAGGTTCACCTCGCCCATGAACTCGGCCACGAAGGTGTTCTTCGGGGCGTTGTAGATCTCGTCCGGGGTGCCCACCTGCTCCAGCACGCCCTTGCGCATGATGGCGATGCGGTCGCTCATGAGCATGGCCTCCTCCAGGGAGTGGGTCACGTAGACGAAGGTCTTGCCGGTCTTGCGCTGGATGTCCTTGAGCTCCTTCTGGAGGATCTTGCGCAGCTGGGCGTCGATGGCCGAGAGGGGCTCGTCGAAGAACAGGACCTTGGGGTCGAAGGCCAGGGCCCGGGCCAGGGCGATGCGCTGGCGCTCGCCGCCGGAGCACTCGGTGATCTTCCGGGTGTAGTAGCTCTCGGGCAGGCGGAGCATCTCCATGTACTTGAGCGCGGTCTCGCGCTGGAACTGGGGGGTGGCCCCGGAGATGCGCAGGGAGAATTCGATGTTCTGGCCCACGGTCATGTGCGGGAACAGGGCCAGGGACTGGAAGACCATGCAGGTGGGGCGCTGGTTGGCGGGGATGTTGTTCATCAGCTCGCCGTTGAGGAAGATGTCGCCGCTGGTGGGCTTGTCCATGCCCACGAGCATGCGCAGCAGCGTGGTCTTGCCGCAGCCGGAGGGACCGACGATGGTGAAGAATTCGCCGTCGCCGATGTCCAGGCTGATGTCGTTGTTGGCGACGTAGTCGCCGTACTTCCTGGTGACCTCCACCAGGCGGATGTGCGCGCCCATCGAGCTGACGGCCATGGTCGACTCCTTGATCTCCTGTGTTGCGTGGTTTGGGGAACCGCGGCCCGGCCGGGCCGGGCCGCGGGGGTGGATCGCTCAGGCCGGGGTCAGCTCCGCTTGGCGGCCTTGTAGATCTTGAACATGGCCTCGTAGTCGGGGTTGATGCCGAAATCGATGCTGCGGGCCATCTCCTCCTCCAGGGTGTCCCACTGGATGGCCTTGAGCTCCTCCTTGGAGAACAGGGCCAGGACGTCGGGGTTGCCCATCTGGGCCACGGGGTTGTAGGTGCCCTCGGCAAAGGCCACGCGGTGGCTGACCTCGGGCTCCTGCACGTAGGCCAGGAACTCGGGGGCCAGGGGCGAGGCGTCGGGGTTGTTCACCAGGCTGGTGAGTTCGATCCAGACCACGCCGCCCTTGCCGTCCACCGGGCCGGACTTGGGGGTGATGGCCAGGACCTGGTCCTCGCCGTCCAGGCGGGCCGGGGACGAGGTGTAGGTGCCGCCGGTGAAGTAGGCGTCGATCTCGCCGTTGATGAGGGCGGTGTTCATGCTCACCAGGTCGTCGGTCATGAGCTTGGCCCCGTCGAAGATCTGGTGGGCCACCTTGGTGAAGGCCTCGAACTCGGCCGGGGTGTGCTTGCGGTAGGGGTCGAAGCCCGCGGTGAGGCACATGTGGGCGATGTTCCAGTTGTCGTAGGTGAGCACGCCGTAGCGGCCCTTCATCTTGGGATCGAGGAAGAGCTGGTAGCCCTGGTCCTCGGCCAGGTCCTTGGAGATCTTGTCGGTGTTGACCACGAAGCTGAAGGGGCCGAAGCGCTGGGCCATGCCCAGGAGCTCGCCCTTGGGGCCGATGGCGGTCTTGAAGGGGCCCTGGAAATAGGGAAGCATCTTCTCGAAGTAGGGGGCGAAGCGCTCCTTATCGAGCGGCTTGATGAGCTTTTCGGGGAAGAGCTGGCCGCGGGCCCAGGGCTGGTTCACGTTGATGAGGTCCCAGACGTTGACCTCGCCGGCGCGCAGCTTGTTGATCATGTCCGGGTCCGAGGTGCCGGACTCGGCCTGGACCTTGGCCGCGAATTTTTTCCGGAAGGGGTCCAGCACCTGGTCGGAGTTGTAGCCCTCCCAGCAGAGGATCCGCAGCTCCTTGTCCCGTCCGGCGGCCATGGCCGAGGCCAGCAGGCCGGGGACGCCCCCGGTGAGGGTCAGCGCCGTGGCGCTGCCTGCGATCTTGAGGAATTCACGACGAGTCTTCATGCGCTTGCTCCTTGACTTGGGTGTGTCGTTCCGTCGTAACCCGTTGCGCCCGTGCGACATTTTCTGCCGCCCTCCGGATGTGGCGCGGGCCTCGGACCTGGCCACGGAGAGAGCATGGGCCATGCCGCAATGGGAAAAAGCAAAGGATTGCGCAGCGTTGTTTGGCAATTCCGCGGGCCGGGCCAGGGTGTTGTTCACTTTTTTGCAAAAACAACAGCATAAACTCGGCCCAAATTTGAATTGTTTTCCATAAATGTTAAAATAGCGATATTGTGACGAGCGAATGACGGAGCCCGCGCTTTTGGCCTTGGAGGCGGGCGTTGGGCCGGAAACCCCGGTCCGTTTTCACGCCGGAGGGGGAAAAACCGGGCCCGGCGGCCCCAGGGCGGGACCGGGGCCGGGAGCCGGAACGGCCCGTTGCACCCGGCGTCCTGGCGGATTTCGGGAGATGTTTCTGAGATTTTAATGTGATTGTTTTGGATTACGAATACAAGACGGCCGGGCCGCCCGGGGGATTCCGGGCGTTTTCCGGGGGGTACGGATCGGGACGGGGGCGGGGCGGCCGGAACAGGGACGGAGGAAAAAAACAGGGGCCGAAGCGGAGCCGGGGGCGCGCGGACGCCCTGCGCCCCGGCCGGTCCTTGCGGTTCCGGCCGGGGCGGGGGCGGGCCTGTCCGGGCGGCTACTTGGCCCCGGCGTTGGGCACCACGATGGGCCCGGGGACGATGAAGTCGATGAAGCCCAGGGCCGACAGGGAGATGCCGTAGTTCTTGGTGATGTAGAGCGAGTCGGTGGTGAAGACCTTTTCGCCCCGCTGCTTCAGGCCGCGGATGTCCAGCTCGTGGTCCAGG
>JBFWIY010000249.1:0-5227 GCA_050255855.1 Desulfovibrionaceae bacterium | reverse complement strand
GCGGGCGAACACGGCCCGGCACTCGTCCGGGCCGAGCATCCAGGTGTCCAGGTTGTGGCTGGGGGCATGGCAGGCCCGGGCGTGGTGCCCGGGATCGATGAAGTCCGGCCCGGCCTTGAAGGGCCGCACGTCCAGGCCGCGGCGGGCGCAGGCGGCCATGAGCCCGAGGGCCACGGAGGTCTTGCCCGAACCGCTGCGCGTCCCGGCCACGAGCAGGGCCCGGGGGCCCGCCGGGGCCTGGGGGACCGCCGGGGTCTGGGGGACCGGGCGCGGGCCCGGTGGGATGTCGGACACGCCTCGACCCTCCCGCGACGGCCCGGTCAGCTCGCGTTCTTCTTCTTGAGCCAGGCCATGAGCTTGAGCCCTTCCTCGTGGTCGGGCTTCAGGGCCACGCACTTGGCCACGGCCAGGGCCGCGTTCTTGAGGTCGCCGTGTTCGGCCAGGGCCCGGGCCTGGTTGTAGTAGAGGTTCTCGTCGTCCGGGCTGAGCTCCAGGGCGCGCTGGTAGTAGTCCGCGGCCTCCTGGTAGAGCTTGCCCTTGCGCAGGCTGATGCCGAACTCGTTGAACAGGTGCTTGTGTTCGTTGCCGAAGGCGGCGTCGATGCCCACCACGCGGGTGAACACCTCGCGCGCCTTGTCCGCGTCGCCGCGGCTGATGTAGCACAGGCCGATGCCGAAGTTGGCGCGCACGTTCTGCTCGTCGATCTTCAGGGCCTTGGCGTACTCGAATTCGGCGGTGAAGGTCTCGCCCCGGGACCGGAACTTGTCGCCGCGCGCCACGGCCTTCTGCACCTCGCGCAGCCGGGGCAGGACTTCCTTCTGATACAGGCCCGGCTCGGGCAGGAAGTCGCGCAGCAGGTCCTCGCGCTCGATGGGCTCGGCCTCGCCGATGGGCAGGTAGTTCTCGCCCAGGGGCTGGATCTGGAGGCTGCCGTCGTCGTGCTCCTCCACATAATAGTAGGAGACCTGCTGCACCCGGCGGGTGGTGGAGCCGGTGCCGATCTTGAGGGTCTTGTTGGAGGAGAAGACCCCGTGCAGGCGGTCGGGGGCCTCGGAGGCCTCGGGAGTCGTCCGGGAAGGTTCGGTCATGGGTCGCGGCTCCGTAGCTGGGGATGGCGTACAGGGCCCATGCTACACGGGTCCCTCGGGATTGCAAGGCCCGGGGGCGGAGGCTTGGAAGCTCAGCCCGCCAGGGCCTCGACCCCGGCCCCGGCGCGCAGCAGCTCCTCCACCCGCAGTTCGTCCAGGGGCCGGGCGAAGAGGAAGCCCTGGGCGTACTGGCAGCCGCACTGGCGCAGGAACTCCAGCTGCTCGGGCCGCTCCACGCCCTCGGCCACCACCTTGAGCCCCAGGCTCAGGCCCAGGGACACGATGGTCCGCACGATGGTCTGGCTGTCCTGGTCCTCGTGCAGGGCGGCCACGAAGCTGCGGTCGATCTTGACCACGTCGATGGGGAAGCGTTGCAGGTAGGAGAGCGACGAATACCCGGTGCCGAAGTCGTCGATGCACAGGCCGATGCCGTGGGCCTTGATCTTGTCCAGGATCTCGCCCGCCGTGGCCGGGTGGTCCATGAGGGCGCTCTCGGTGATCTCCAGGTTGATGCGCCGCGGGTCGGCCCCGGTGCGGGCCAGGATCTGCTCCATCTGCCCGATGAGCAGGGGCTGGCGGAAGTGCTTGCCCGAGATGTTCAGGTTGAAGGTCAGGCCCGTGCCCGGCTCGAAGAGCTCGGGGAAGCGGGCCTGCCAGCGCGCCACCCGGGAGCAGGCCGTCTCCACCACGCGGTAGTCGATCTCGTAGATGAGCCCGGTGTCCTCGGCCAGGGGGATGAAGGTGTCGGGCATGATGACGCCCTGGATGGCGTGGTCCCAGCGCACCAGGGCCTCGAACCCGGCCACCCGGCCCTCGGCGATGTTGACGATGGGCTGGTACACGGCGTGGAAGTCGCCGTTCTCGATGGCCTTGCGCAGGTCGGTCTCCAGCTCCATGAGCAGCAGGGCCTGCTCGTGCATGCGCTTGTTGAAGACCTTGAAGCGCGCCTTGCCCAGCTCCTTGGCCCGGTACATGGCGGTGTCCGCGTCGCGCAGGAGCTGCTCGGGCCGGGAGTACTCGCGGGTGTGCAGCACGATGCCGATGCTCGACGAGGTGAAGACCTCGTTGCCGCCCAGGTCGAAGGGGTGGCCCATCTCCTCCAGGATGCGCTTGGCGATCTTGATGGCGTCGCGCGGGGCGTTGATCTCCTCCAGCAGCAGGGCGAACTCGTCGCCGCCGAACCGGGCCACGGTGTCCATGGTGCGGGCGCACTTCTCCAGCAGCCGGGCCACCCCGCGCAGCAGGCCGTCGCCGATGTCGTGGCCCAGGGAGTCGTTGATGATCTTGAAGCGGTCCAGGTCCATGTAGAGCACGGCGAAGGAGTAGTCCTGGCGGCGCTTGGAGCGCTCCAGGGCCATCTGGAGGTGGTCCAGGAACAGGGCCCGGTTGGGCAGGTTGGTGAGGGGGTCGTGGAAGGCCTGGTGCAGGAGCTGCTCCTCGGCCTCCTTGCGCTGGGTGATGTTCTCGGCCGAGCCCTCGATGTAGAGCACCTCGCCGCGCGAGTCGTTGACGCGGCGGGCGTTCTCCGAGATCCAGACCACCTTGCCGTCCTTGCGGCGGATCTGGGACTCGTGGTTCTTCACCTCGCCGGTCTCGCCCACCTGGCGCAGGAACTCGATGCGCCGCTCCAGGTCCAGGTGGAAGGGCTGCTCGCCCGCGTTGGCCGCGGCCATGAACTCCGAGGGCGACTGGTAGCCGAAGATGCGGGCCAGGGCCGGGTTGGCGCTGATGAAATGGCCGTCCGCGGAGATCTGGAAGATGCCCTCCACGGCGTTGAGGAAGATGGTGCGGTACTTCTCCTCGGTCTTCTTCAAGGCCTCGCCCACCACCTTGCGCTCGGCGATCTCGATCTTGAGCTGGACGTTGGCCCGGGTGAGCTCGCTGGTGCGCGCCGCCACCTTGATCTCCAACTCGTCCTTGGCGGCCTGGAGCTCGCGGGTGGCCTCGTCCACGCGCTGCTCCAGCCCGGCGATGAGCTCCTTGAGGTCCAGGGACATGGAGCGCATGGCCCGGGCCAGCTCGCCGATCTCGTCGCGGGAGTCGATGTCCACGTCGGAGCTGAAGTCGTGGGCGGCCACGCGCTTGGCGTAGGCCGTGAGGCGGCGCAGGGGCCGGGAGATGTTGTTGACGAACACGAAGGCCACGGCGCCGCTGGTCAGGAAGATGAGGAAGGTGATGATCTGCTGGCGCACGATGGCGCCGCGGATGAAGCTCTTGATGACCCCGCGGTCCATGCCCACGTGGACGTATCCGGCCAGGCCGGAGAGCACGGGCTGGACCACGTGGATGTAGTCCTCGCCGCCGGGCAGGCGCACCGGGATGATGGCGTGGTCCGCCCCGCCCATGGTGCCCGGGGTGGCGCGGCGCACCAGCTCCATGACCTGGGGCGGGATGACCGGGGTGAAGGTGTGGGCGATGACCTCGCCGTCCTCGTCCGTGGCCACCACGTAGCTCACGCCCTCGATGTCCAGGTACTGGTCGATGCGCGACTGCACGGCCGCGGCGTCGCGGGCCAGCAGGATCTCCAGGTCCGAGTCGGCCAGGCTGCGGCCCAGGGCCAGGGCCTTGCTCTCGTATTCCTGGGTGAGCAGGGTGTGCAGCTGCCAGCCGGACACGAAGCTGGTGGCCGTGGCCATGGCCCCGAAGGCCAGCACCATGAAGACCAGGGTGCGGGTGAACAGGCGCGGGCGGGCTTTCATGGACGCCACTCCGACCAGTCGCGCAGGGGCGCGAAGCGGCCGTCGCGCACCGTGGTGTAGTAGACCTGGCTCAGGCCCTGGTGGCGGTCCGGGCCGAAGCGCGCCGGCACGCCGATGCCCAGGTCCAGGTCGCCCAGGCGCTCCAGGGCCTCGGGGATGCGCCCGGGGCGCACGTCGTCGCCCATGGCCCGCAGCATCTCCACCAGCACCCGGGCGTTCAGGAAGCCCTCGAAGCTCACGAAGCTGTAGCGGTGCGGGGTGTAGCTCTCGCGCATGAGCTCGGCCGGAGGCATGGCCGTGAACTCGTCCATGCACTCGCGGTACAGCCGCACCCCGGCCAGGTCCATGTCCTCGTAGCTGGGCACCACCTGGGAGTTGATGAACCCCCGGGTGTAGTCCCGGCCGGTGCGGTGGCCCTCGGCCACCAGCAGGTTGAGGATGTTGTCCGCGTCGGAGAAGGAGACCGAGGCGATGGGCGCGTCCAGTCCGTGGTCGCGGGCGTCGCGGATGAAGGCGGCGCAGGCCGCGTAGGATCCTATCGTGATGACGGCGTCGGGCCGGCTGTCGGCCAGCAGCCGCACCTCGGCGGAAAAGTCCGCGTCGTAGCCCATGCCCCGGCGGTAGGCCGCGTCGGCGCACATGGGCTGGCCGTAGATCCGGAGCGCCCGGTTCACGCCGTCCCAGCCGTTCCGGCCGTAGGCGTCGGCCTGGTAGAACACGGCGATGCGCGACCGGCCGATGCTCATGAGGTGGTCCACCAGGCCCATGGTCTCGTCGAAATACGAGGCGCGCAGGTTGTAGACGTAGCGGCCGTAGGGCGGGGCCCGCAGGGGCTCGGCCCCGGTGAAGGGGAAGAGCAGGTACAGGGAGCGGTCCTCGAACTTCTTGAGCAGCGGGAGCATGCGCGTGGTGGTGGGGGTGCCCACGTAGCAGAACAGGCCGAAGACCTGGTCCTGCTCCACCAGCTCGATGGTGTTCCGGATGCAGGGCTGGGGCTGGTAGCCGTCGTCCATGGGGATGACGCGGACGGTCCGGCCGTTCACCCCGCCCGTGGCGTTCACGCGGGAGAGCCAGGCCATGACCCCGCGCCAGTATTCGATGCCCAGGCCGCGCGTGGGGCCGGTGAAGGCCGCGGACATGCCCAGGACCACCTCGCCCCCGGGCGGGCAGGGCCGGGCGGGCGGCTCCTGGGCCCCGGCCGGGGCCACGGCCAGAAACACGACCAGGACCGCGGCCAGCGACACGGCCGGGATCAGGCCCAAAAACACGCCCCGGCGCGGCCCCCGGGATGGACCGGAAGCCCGCCCCGCGAACGGGCCGGACGGCGCAGCCGCACCCGGAGCGCACGCCCCGCCCCGGACGGTCCCAACGCCCCGGAGGCCCTTGGGAAACAATGGACGGTTCATTCCCGGGACAATGCCAAGATGCGACCGGGAAAGC
>JBFWIY010000248.1:0-5229 GCA_050255855.1 Desulfovibrionaceae bacterium | reverse complement strand
CGCTCACCAACGAGATCCGCGTGGTCCAGGCCACCGAGCCCGACTGAGCCCCGCCCCGCGCCGGGAAAACCGCCCCGCCGCCCCCTTTGCCTCGCCCGGCAAAGGGGCTATGGTGGCCCGGCGCAACGACGGTCCAAGGAGCGAACATGGCCTCGATCCTCTTGCCCATCGCCGCCTATCTGCTGGGCAGCGTCCCCTTCGCCCTGGTCATCGGCCGCCTGAGCCGCGGCATCGACATCCGCACCCAGGGCAGCGGCAACACCGGCGCCACCAACGTGGCCCGGCTCTGCGGCATGCCATGGGGCCTCACCGCCCTGGCCCTGGACATCGCCAAGGGCGCGCTGCCCGTGCTGGCGGGCCGGGCCCTGGGCCTGGACTGGCGGGCGCTCTCCGTCGTGGCCCTGGCCGCGGTGCTCGGCCACGTCTATTCGGTCTTCCTGCGCTTCAAGGGCGGCAAGGCCGTAGCCACCAGCATCGGGGCCTTCGCGGCCCTGGCCATCTGGCCCACCCTGGCGGCCGTGGCGGCCTGCGTGGCGGTCATCGCCGTCACCCGCTACGTCTCCGCCGGGTCCCTGACCCTGGCCGTGGGCCTGCCCCTGGCCTGCTGGGGCCTGGGCGCGCCGCAGTACCTCCCCCTGGCCCTGGCCCTGGCCGTCCTGCTCTTCTGGCGGCACCGCGCCAACCTCGGCCGCCTGCTGCGCGGGGAGGAGAGCCCCCTGGGCCGCCGCAAGGCCGCCGGACCGGAGCCCGGCGCAGGCCCCGGCGCGGGCCCCGCCGCCCCGCCGGAGTCCTGAGCATGGCCTCGCCCCGCCGCTACGCCGTCTACTCCATCATCGCCTCGCTCCTCACCCTGACCCTCAAGTTCGGGGCCTGGGCGGCCACGGACTCCGTGGGCCTGTTCTCCGACGCGGTGGAGTCCCTGGTGAACCTCTCCGCCGCCCTGCTGGCCCTCACGGCCATCACCGTGGCCCTGCGCCCGGCGGACGCGGGCCACACCTACGGCCACGGCAAGGCCGAATTCTTCTCCGCCGGGGCCGAGGGCCTGCTCATCATGGCCGCGGCCGTGGGCATCGCCTGGGCCGCGGTGGGCCGCTTCCTGCACCCCGCGCCCCTCAGCCACCTGGGCCCGGGCATCCTGGTGGCCGTGCTCGCCTCCCTGGTGAACCTGGTCACCGCCCTGGTCATGCTCCGCGCCGCCCGCCGCCACGACTCCATCACCCTGGAGGCCGACGCCAAGCACCTGCTCACCGACGTCTGGACCTCGGTGGGCCTGGTGGCCGCCCTGGCCGTGATCCTGCTCCTGCCCAAGGGCTGGGAGTGGATCGACCCGGCCGTGGCCGTGGCCATGGCCCTGAACATCGCCTATACCGGCCTGGGGTTGGTGCGCCGCGCGGGCGAGGGGCTCATGGACGCCGCCCTGCCCCCGGAGGAGATCGCCGACATCGAGGCGGCCATCCGCCGCGCCGCCGGGCCGGACACCGTGTTCCACGCCCTGCGCACCCGCAAGTCCGGGGCGCGGCGCTTCATCGAGTTCCACCTGCTGGTCCCCGGGGCCATGACCGTGCAGGCCTCCCACGACCTCTGCCACGACGTGGAGGCCGAGCTGAAGGCCCTGTTCCCGGCCCCGGTGGTGACCATCCACGTGGAGCCCGAGGAGGACCACCGCTCCTGGGACGGCCCGGCCCCCACCCCCCCGGCCGCCCGGACGGAGGGCTAGATGCCGCGCGTCCAGGGCAACGTCCAGGGGCTCAAGCAGAGCCAGCTCAAACGCCTCAACCGCCTGTTCACCCGGCGCTACGCCGGGCTCGGCGGCTTTTCCCCGGAGCAGGCGCGCGAACTGGCCCAGCTCAGCCGCGAGCTCGGCCGCCAGGTGGCCCTGCTCATCGACCGCCAGGGCAAGCCCACCCTGGTGCTGGTGGGCGACGCCCACGCCATCCACATCCCCGAGCTGCCGCGCTCC
Organism: Desulfovibrionaceae bacterium; assembly: GCA_050255855.1. Lineage (GTDB taxonomy): Bacteria > Desulfobacterota > Desulfovibrionia > Desulfovibrionales > Desulfovibrionaceae. The sequence goes on along the minus strand of JBFWIY010000248.1, from coordinate 3,269 downwards.
CGCCTGGGGGCCTCGCGCCTGCGCGGCCTGCGCCTGCTCCACACCCACCTGCACAACGAGCCCCTGAGCCAGGACGACCTCATGGACATGGTCTTCCTGCGCCTGGACGGCGTGACCTGCCTGGGCGTGGACGCCGAGGGCTGGCCCACCACGGCCCAGCACGCCCACCCCCTGCCCCCGGGCCCGGAGGGGACCAGGTCCAAGGCCTACGACGTGGCCGACCCGGTGCGCTGGGACCGGCTGGATCAGGACATGGCCGCCCTGGCCCAGGCCCTGGAGGACGAGTACGCCCGGGCCGGGCAGGGCCGCGCCGCCGAGGACGGGGGCGAGCGGGCCCTGCTGGTGAGCGTGGCCGCCCAGCCCCGGCCGACGCAGGAGCTGGCCCTGGACGAGCTGGCCGCCCTGGCGAAGAGCGCCGGGCTGGTCCCGGCGGGCCGGGTGGTGCAGCGCGTCACGGCCGTGAACCCGAAATTCATCCTGGGCAAGGGCAAGCTGGCCGAGCTGGAGGTGGAGGCCCTGCGCTGCTCGGCCCGGCTGGTCCTGTTCGAGCAGGACCTCTCCCCCACCCAGATGCGCAACCTGGCCGCCGTCACCGAGCGCCGGGTCCTCGACCGCACCCAGCTCATCCTGGACATCTTCGCCCAGCGCGCCACCAGCCGGGCGGGCAAGCTCCAGGTGGAGCTGGCCCAGCTCAAGTACGCCCTGCCCCGGCTCACGGGCGCGGGCACGGCCCTGAGCCGGCTCATGGGCGGCATCGGCGGCCGCGGCCCGGGCGAGACCAAGCTGGAGACCGACCGCCGCCGGGCGCGCGAGCGCATCACCCGCCTCAAGAAGGAGCTGGACCAGGTGCGCCGCCACCGCGCCCAGACCCGGGACCGCCGGGCCAAGGCCGGGCTGCCCGTGGCCGCCCTGGTGGGCTACACCAACGCGGGCAAGTCCACCCTGCTCAATACCCTGACCCGCTCCGAGGTCCTGGCCGAGGACAAGCTCTTCGCCACCCTGGACCCCACCAGCCGCCGCATCCGCTTCCCCGAGGAGCGCGAAGTCATTCTCACGGACACGGTCGGCTTCATCCGGCGGCTGCCCCCGGACCTCCAGGAGGCCTTCCGGGCCACCCTGGAGGAGCTGGAGGCCGCGGATCTGCTGGTGCAGGTGGCCGACGCGAGCCACCCCGAGGTGGAGGAGCAGGTGGCGGCCGTGACCAAGATCCTGGACGAGATGGAGCTCTCGGGCATCCCGCGGCTCCTGGCGCTCAACAAGTGGGACCGCTGCGACGCCGAACGGCGCGAGGCCCTGGTCCACGTGTTCCCGGAGGCCATCCCCATCTGCGCGGTGGAGCGCGCCGGGCTGGAGCCCCTGGTGGCCGCCCTGCTGGCCCGGCTGCCCTTTGACGCGCGGGACGGGGCCCGGGACAGGGCTTCCACTCCGGATGCCGGCCCGGACGCCGACCCGGACGCCGACCCGGACGCCGACCGCGCCCCCTGACCCTGCGCCGCCCGCCGCCCACGGCGAAAGACCTCCCGGAGCGCGCCCCGGGAGGTCTTTCGCCGCGTCCGGCCTGTCCGGCTAGGCCTTGTGGGCCGCCAGGTAGTCGGCGATCATGGCGTCGTAGCGCGAGGTGGCCCGGAAGGTCTCCACGGCCATGCGGCGGCGCAGCTCCAGGGCCACGCGGCCGCCGTTGGCGGCCAGCTCCTGGCGCACCGCGGCGTAATGGGACGGGGACGGCACCACCAGGATGGAGTGGAAATTCTTGGCCGAGGCGCGCAGCAGGGTGGGCCCGCCGATGTCGATCTGCTCCACGGCGTCCTTGAGGCCGAGGTTCTTGGCCGCGGCCGAGGCGAAGTCGTAGAGGTTCACGCAGACCAGGTCGAAGGGCTTGATGGAGAGACTGCGCAGGGTCTCCATGTGGGCGGGATCGTCCTTGTCGGCCAGCACGCCCGCGTGGATGTGCGGGTGCAGGGTCTTGACGCGGCCGCCGAGGATTTCGGGAAACCCGGTGACTTCGCTGACCGCGGTGACGGCCAGGCCGGCGTCGGCCAGCATGCGGCGGGTGCCGCCGGTGGAGACGAGCTCCACACCCAAGGACGTGAGATAGGTGGCGAAATCCACCAGGCCGGACTTGTCGGTAACGCTGAGGAGCGCCCGACGGATGGGCAACAGTTCCACGCACAACCCCCTACGTTCGTTTCGGAGGGCTGTGCCAGATTTGCCGCCGCCTGGCAAGCCGGGCGCGCGTGGTCTCGCCGGACTTGGCCCCCCGCCCCGGTCGACCGCCGACCGGGACGGGAAGCCAATGGGGAGGGGAGACCTGTGGACGCTAGAACTGGGCGAGCAGTTCCTTGGCGGGCCCGTTGTCCGGGTCGGCGTCGAGGATGCGCTCCAGCTCGCGGACGGCTTCGTCACGCCGGTCCAGGCACACGAGGCAGCCCGCCAGGGCGTAGCGCACCTCGTTCTTGGCCGGATTCACCTGGAGGTAGTTCTCCAGGTGCACGACGACCGCGCCGAGGCGGTCGAGCTCGTGGCCCAGCCGCACCAGGCTGAACAGGGCCACCATGTTGGCCGGGTTGATGGCCAGGGCCTCGGAGAACAGGTCGAAGGCCTGGGCGGTCTCGCCGTTCTCCATGAGGATCAGCGCGATCCCGGAAAGACTTTTGTCCGAAGGCTCGATGCTGTGGGCCTTGCGGTACATGGTCATGGCCTCGTCCAGCTCGCCGCGCTGCACGGCGATGGTGGCCAGGCCCAGGTACGGGTCGGGATGCACGCCGTTGGACTTGGCGGCCTTGGAGTAGTACTCGCGCGCCTTGTCCAACTCACCCATGAACAGGTAGCATTCGCCGAGTTCCTTGTTGATCTCGTAGTCCAGATGCTGACTCATGGTATTCCCCTCCGAACTCCTTTGCCCGGGTACGTGATTTGCCGGGCGGGACATTCACGGGCCGGGATTGGCCCGCGCTCCCAACATGCAACGCATGTGCCAGCGGATATTCATTTCGGGACCGCGGCCCGGGGAATCCGGGGCATTTTCTTCTTTTGTCGGAGTTAATATATTGAAATAAAATTATAATTTTATTGCTCGAAAATCCAGAGCCGCACGGCGGCTCCGGCCCCCCAGCGGCCGCCGCTGGCAAGACTTGCCGCCCGGTCCCGCCCCCGGCCCGCGCCCCGACGGAGTTCCGACGCCGCCCGGACCGGGCGGACGCCCGCCCCCCGCCCCACCCCCGGAACCCCCCACCCCCGCGCCGGCCCCCCCCCCCCCCCCCCCCCCCCCC
>JBFWIY010000247.1:0-5258 GCA_050255855.1 Desulfovibrionaceae bacterium | reverse complement strand
CGGTGAGCGGGGCCTTGGCGTCCTTGTGCAGGATGGTCAGGCTCACGGAGCTGCCCTTGGGCCCGCGGATCTTGTCCACGGCGTCGTTGAGGGAGATGCTCTCGGTGGACTCGCCGTCGATCTCCAGAATGAAGTCCCCGGCCTGGAGCCCGGCCTTGTACGCCGGGGTGTCCTCGATGGGCGAGACCACGATGATGCGGCCGTTGTCCATGCTGATCTCGATGCCGATGCCGGTGAACTCGCCGCTGGTGGTCTCCTGCATGGCCTTCATCTCGTCGGGATTGAGGTAAGCCGAATGCGGGTCGAGCTGTTCGAGCATGCCCTTGATGGAATCCTCGATGAGCTCGGAGCGGGAGATGTCCTTGACGTAGGACCCTTCCACGATATCCAGCGCCTGGCTGAACCGTTTCAGGGACTCGAAGCCGTCATCCTGGGCGGCGGCCATGGGGCCGGACACCGTCAGGGTGAAGAGCAGGGTGATGGTGACCAGCCACAGGGCGATACGCATACACTCCTCCGGAAACGCTGGATTGCCCCCTCGGGGAGGGGGGAGGGGAAGCCGTCACATGGGCGACAGCCAGTTCATCGGATTAATTGCTTTCTGCCCTAAACGCAATTCAAAATAGAGCCCGGGGCCGTCGGCCGCGGGGTAGAACCCGGCCTGGCCGATGGCCTCGTCCTTTTCCACCTCCTGGCCGGTGCTCACGAAGCCGTCGCCCAGGAAGGCGTAAAGACTGTAGTAGTCGTTGCCGTGGTAGATGATGATGACCCGGCCGAAGCCGCGCAGCACGTCGTTGTGCACCACCTTGCCCCAGAACACGCTGTGCACCGAGGCCCCGGGGGCCAGGGCCAGGCCCACGCCGCGCACGGGCGGGTCGGCCCGGGGGGCGAAGTCCGCCACCACCCGGCCCTGGGCGGGCCAGGGCAGCAGCTGCTTGTTCTCCGCGAAGCGTTTGGCCTTGCGGCTGTCGATGCGGTAGTTCAGGTCCTTGATGACGCTGAGGATGTCGTTCAGTTCCTGTTGCAGGTCCAGCTTTTCGCCCGAGACCCGGCGCAGCCCGGCGCGCAGGTCCAGGCGGTCCTGGAGCAGGCGGTCCTTGAGGGCGTTGACCTGGCCCAGCTGGTCCCGGGCGGCCTCGGCCAGGCGCTCCTGCTCCACGAGGTTGGCGTGCATCTGCCGGGTGGCCTCCAGGGCCTCGGCGAAGGTGGCCCGGGTGCGGTCGTAGACCGCGGCCAGCCAGGTGAAGAGCCGGTCCACGGACTGCCAGTCGTCCAGGGCGCCGAAGCGGGATTGCAGGCTCTGCAGGTGCACGGGCCAGAGGGCCCCCAGCAGGTGGCGCAGCCGGTCGGCCAGCTCGCCGCGGTGGGCGGCCAGGCGCTCGTACTGCCCCTTGGTGTCCGCGGCCTTGGCCTCGATGTCGTCCAGCCGGGCCTGCTGCACGCCGATTTCCTTGGTCAGCCCGGCCATGCGCGCCTCGATGCCCTCCAGGCGCTCGCCCAGCTCGGCCTCCCGGGTCTTGAGGGCCTCGATCTGGCGGCGCTGGCGCTCGGCCCGGTCCTTTTCCAGCTCCAGCATCTCCTTGACCTTGGACATGTCGTCCCCCTGGGCGCGCGCCGGGAGGGCCGGCAGCGTCGCCAGGACGGCCAGGACCAGGGCCAGGAGCGGGACCCGGCTCAGGGCAGAAAGGGCGAGAGGGGACAGGCGTCGCATCTCGGTTGCCGCTTGCGGCAGAAATCCTTGCCCACGCGCACCAGCAGCGCGTGGTATTCGTTGAACAGCGGGGCTTCCTCGGGCAGGTGGTCCATGAACTCGGCCCGCAGGGCGTGGTAGTCCGCGTCCTCGGCCACCAGACCGTGGCGGCCCAGGATGCGGAAGGTGTAGGCATCCACCACAAAGGTCGGGAGATTCAGGGCGTAGAGCAGGATGGAGTCCGCGGTCTCCGGGCCCACGCCCTTGACCTCCAGGATTGAGGGCCGCAGCTCGGCCAGGTCGCGTTCGGCCAGCCCGGCCATGTCGCCGTCGCACTGCTCCAGGAGCCAGGCCAGCACGTTGCGCAGCCGTCCGGCCTTGACCCGGAAGTACCCGGCCGGGCGGATGAGCTCGCTCAGTTCCGCCGGGGGCAGGGCGTACATGGCGTGGGGATCGAGGACCCCGGCGGCCTTGAGGTTGGCGATGGCCCGCTCCACGTTGCCCCAGTTGGTGTTCTGGGTGAGCACCGCGCCCACCAGCACCTCGAAGGGGGTCTCGCCCGGCCACCAGTGGCTGGGGCCCAGGGCGGCGAGCATGGCCTCGTAATAGGCGGAAAGCGTGCGGCCCGTGCTCACGCGGCCCCGTCCCAGATGAGGGCCACCCACTCGCCGCTGCGCTCCAGGCGCATGGGCCCGGGCAGGCGGTCGGCATAGGCCGCGGCCACGGCGTCGCCCTGTTCGGCCAGGATGCCCGAGAGCACCAGGCAGCCGCCCGGGGCCACGCGCGCGGCCAGGTCCGGGGCCATCTCGATGAGCGGTCCGGACAGGATGTTGGCCACCACCATGTCGAAGTCCAGGCCGTCGGCCAGGCACTCCAGGCTGCCCGTGGTCAGGGTCATGGCCTGGGCCGCGTCGTTGCGCGCCACGTTCTCCGCGGCGCAGGCCACGGCCTGGGGGTCGATGTCCAGGCCCAGGCCCGTGAGGCCGAGGCGGGTGAGTCCGATGCCCAGGATGCCCGAGCCGGCGCCCAGGTCCAGGAAGCGCATGCCCGGGGCGATGCGCCCGCGCTTGAACAGGTCGCCGATGGCCTCCAGGCACAGGGCCGTGGTGGCGTGGTGCCCGGTGCCGAAGGCCATCTTGGGCTCGATGATGATGGGGGTGCGGGCCGGGTCGCGGTCGTCCAGGTGCCAGGGCGGCAGGACCTCGAAGCGGTCCCCGCAGGCCAGGGGCACGAAGAAGTCCTTCCAGGCCAGGGCCCAGTCCTCGGCCTCGCGGCCGTCCACGTTCAGGGGGGCGTCGGGCCAGCGTTTGCGCAGGGCCTCGGCCGCGGCGCGGCCGGTGTCCGCGTCCTCGTAGTGCAGGGTGTAGAGGATGTTGGAGCCCTGCTCCAGCTCCTCCCAGCCCTGGGGGGCCAGGTCGAAGAGCACGGCCGGGGCCTCCTCGCAGGCGGCGGGCAGGGTCAGGGCGATGCGCAGAAGGGTGCTCATGGGATGGATCCGGGGGGGTAGAGGTTCGGGCCGCCGGGGCGGCGAGGTCAGACCGTCATGTCGAAGATGAGCCCGGTGGCGCGGAGCCGTTCGGCCTGCAGGACCTCGTGCTGCTCGTGGGAGAGCAGGTCCGTCTGGGCCTGGCGCTCGCCCTGGGTGGGCAGCAGCGACGGGCTGCGGTCCGGCTCGGCGCCGGTCCGGTCCACGGACGGGAGCTGGGAGGCGGGGTCGATGTGGTCCCAGGACATGCGGTCTCCTTGGTCCCGGATGGTATGACCGGGGGCGGGCCGCGTCAAGACGGCGGCCGGGCGGGACGGCTCCCGCCCGGCCGCCGGATGGGGTCTTTAGTCCAGTCCGGCCAGGATCTCGTCCAGGGCCGCGGCGAAGGCCGTCAGGTCGGCCTCCTCAATGACCAGGGGCGGCACCAGGCGCAGGACCTTCTCGTGGCTCAGGTTGCACACGAAGCCGCGCGCCAGCAGGGCGTCCCACACGGCCTTGCCGTGCCCGGCCAGCTCGACGCCCAGCATCAGTCCCATGCCGCGCACGTCCACGATGCGGGCCGGGTGCTTGGCCTGGAGGGCCCGGAAGCGCTCCTTGGCCCGCTCGCCCAGCTCGGCGGCCCGCTCGGGCAGGTGGTCGCGCCGCATGATGTCCAGCACCGCCGAGGCCACGGCGCTGAGCACCGCGCCCCCGCCGAAGGTGGTGGCGTGGCAGCCGGGCTCGAAGCCCTTGGACACCTCGGCCGTGCAGAGCATGGCCCCCATGGGCAGGCCGTTGGCCAGGGCCTTGGCCGCGGTGAACACGTCCGGGGTGATGCCGTAGTGCTGGTGCGCCCAGAAGCGGCCGGTGCGGCCCATGCCGGTCTGCACCTCGTCCACCATGAGCAGCACCCCGCGCTCCCGGCACAGGGCGGCCAGGCCGGTGACGTATTCGGGGGACAGCGGCCGCACGCCGCCCTCGCCCTGGACCACTTCGATGAGCACGGCGGCGGTGTGTTCGCCCAGGATGGCGCGCATGGCCTCCAGGTCGCCCGCGGGCGCGGTGCGGAAGCCCTCGGGCAGGGGGCCGAAGCCCTCCTTGATGCGCCCGCCCTGGCCCGTGGCCGTCAGCGTGGCCAGGGTCCGGCCATGGAAGGAGTTTTCCAGGGTGACGATCTCGTAGGCGTCGCGCTTGAGCACCTGGCGCATGTAGCGCCGGGCGATCTTGATGGCCGCCTCGTTGGCGTCCGCCCCGGAGTTGCAGAAGAACACGCGGTCCGCGGCGCAGGTGGCCAGCAGGCGCTCGGCCAGGTCCAGCTGCTCTTCCTGATAGAAGAGGTTGGACACGTGCACCAGCTTGCGGGCCTGCTCGGCCATGACGTCGGCCAGGTCGGCCCGGGCATGGCCCAGGTTGGTGACGGCGATGCCCGCCAGCAGGTCCACGTATTCGCGCCCGTCGAAATCGTAGAGCCGGCAGCCCTGGGCCCGGGCCACGGCCAGGGGGTACCGGCCATAGGTATTGCAGAGCAGGGACTGTTCCCGCTCCTTGATCTTCTCCAGCGAAGTCATGATCCGCTCCGTAGGTCTAGAGGGTTCCGGTGTGGCCGAATCCGCCGCCGCCCCGGGCGGTCTCGCCCAGGTCGTCCACGGCCAGGATGCGGGCCACGTGGCACGGCAGAAACACGAGCTGCGCCATGCGCTCGCCCCGCTCGATTCGTCGTCGCTCGCCGGAGGTGTTGAGCAGCGAGACGATGATCTCGCCGCGGTAGTCGGGGTCGATGACGCCCACGCCCTGGCTCACCGTCAGGCCGAGCCGCGCGCCCAGGCCGCTTCTGGAGAACACGAACCCGGCCACGCCGGGCTCCAGGATCTCGATGGCCACGCCCGAGGGCACGGCGTGCCGCTGGCCGGGCGCGAACTCCAGCCCCTCGGGCCCGATGCAGGCCCGCAGGTCCAGACCCACCGAGGCGTCGGTGGCGTAGGCCAGGGGATGCTCCCGCCAGACCTCGTGCAGGAACTTGACCCGCACGTCGATGGGGACGACGGGGGCGGCGGGGGCGGCGGGGTGGGCAGGGGGTTGCGGCATGGTCGTCTCCATTTTCGT
>JBFWIY010000246.1:2688-5259 GCA_050255855.1 Desulfovibrionaceae bacterium | reverse complement strand
TCGGCGCGCCGGACCACTCGGCCAAGCACGAGGCGTTCCGAAAGAAATACGACTACTTCCAGCGGCTGCTGGCGGACAACAACCGGGCCCTGGAGCTGCTGAGCGACCTGGAGGGCCTGTGCTACGGCCCGAACCCCTTCTCCCTGGACGACCTCACCGCCCGGGCCGAGCGGCTCATCTCCGTGGTCTACGACCTGGCCGAGGACCTCAACGGCCTGGCCCAGGGCCGCTATCCCGAACTCTTCGACGCCGTGGAGTCCATCGGCGTGGAGGTGCTGCGCGCCCTGGTGCACCACACCGAGGTGGAGCCCGGGCCCCTGACCCTGCCCCTGGAGCGCCTCAGCCGCGACACCGTGCACGAGACCGGCGGCAAGGCCGCCAACCTGGGGGAGATCGCCAACCGCGTCAACCTGCCCACCCCGCGCGGCTTCGCGGTGACGGCCTGGGCCTGCCACCGTTTCATGCAGTCCGCCGGGCTCTCCAAGCTCAGCCGCGACATCCTCCGGAACCTGGACGTCAACGACACCGGCCTGCTCCAGGAGCGCTGCGCCCGGGTGCAGGAGGCCATCCGCGCCGCGGCCCTGCCCCCGGAGCTGGCCGACGCCCTGGCCGAGGAGACGGCCCAGCTCACCGCCCTGCTCGGCCCGGAGGTGCGCCTGGCCGTGCGCTCCAGCGCCACCAGCGAGGACTCCCAGGCCAGCTTCGCGGGCCAGCACTCCACCGAGCTCAACGTGCGGCCCGAGCGCATCGAGGCGGCCTACAAGCGGGTGGTGGCCAGCATCTTCAACCCGCGCGCCGTGTTCTACCGCCGCAGCCGGGGCTACCCGGACGACGTGGTCATCATGAGCGTGCTGTGCCTGAACATGATCGACGCCCGGGCCAGCGGCGTGCTCTACACCCGCGACCCCAACGACCCCGGACGCGAGGCCCTGCTGGTCAACGGCCTGTGGGGCCTGGGCCTGGCCGCGGTGGACGGCTCCGAGGCCACGGACTACTTCGAGCTGGACCCGGACGACTTCTCCGTGCGGACCCGCCGCCTGGCGGACAAGCAGCGGCGCATGACCCTGGACCCGGCCACCGGGCTGGCCCCCCGCCAGGTGCCCCCGGAACTGCGCGCGGCCCCCTGCCTGAGCGACGCCCAGCTGGCCGAGCTGGGCGGCTACGGCCGCGCCCTGGAGGAGCACTACGGCCAGCCCCTGGACATCGAGTGGGCCCTGGACCAGGACGAACGGCTGTTCATCCTCCAGGGCCGCCCCCTCATGCTGCACCTGGCCGCGGCCCGGGTCACGGACCTGCCCCACGACCGGGCCGAGCTGGGCCGGCGCTTCCCGGGCCACGAGGTGCTGCTCATGGGCGGGGACACCGCCTGCCGCGGCCGCGCCGCGGGCCCGGCCTACATCCTGACCAGCGACCACAACCTGGCGGGCATCCCCGAGGGCGCGGTGCTGGTGGCCCCGGAGACCAGCCCCCGCTACGTGCCCGCCCTGGGGCGCATCCGCGCCCTGGTCACCGAGGTGGGCAGCGTCACCGGCCACATGGCCTCGGTGGCGCGCGAGTTCGGCGTGCCCGCCCTGGTGGGCGTGGCGGACGCCACCCGGCGCATCCAGCCCGGGGAGGACATCACCGTGGACGCCACCAACCGGCTGATCCTGAGCGGGGTGGTGCGCTCCCTGGTGACGGTGCGCCGCCGCACCAACCCCATGAAGGGCAGCCCGGCCTACAAGACCGCCATGGCCGCCCTGCAGAAGATCTCGCTGCTGAACCTCACGGACCCCGCGGCCGCCAACTTCACGCCCGCCGGGTGCACCACCCTGCACGACGTCATCCGCTTCGCCCACGAGAAGTCCATGGCCGAGATGTTCAGCATCTCCGACACCCTGGGGGTGGACGAGGGCATGGCCGTGCCGCTCAAGCTGCCCCTGCCCCTGAAGATCGTGGCCGTGGACCTGGGCGGCGGCCTGCACCGGGACTGCGAGGCCCCCCGCCGGGACGGCCCCCGGCCCAAGGACTGCACCCTGGAGCAGATCACCTCCGTGCCCTTCCGGGCCCTGCTCGGCGGCATGCTCCACAAGGACATCCACTGGACCGGGTCCGTGGGGGTGAACTGGAAGGGCCTGGCCTCGGTCATGGCCGAGACGGTGTTCAACGACCCCACCCGCGACCCGCGCATGGGCGGGCTGAGCTACGCCGTGCTCTCGGACACCTACATGAACTTCAGCTCCAAGCTCGGCTACCACTACACCACCATCGACGCCTACACCGGCCCGGTCATCAACGACAACTACGTGACCTTCTCCTTCAAGGGCGGGGCCGCGGACATCGGACGGCGCTCGCGCCGGGCCACGCTCATCGCCATCATCCTCAAGCGCCTGGGGCTCACCACCGAGCGCTCCGGCGACCTGGTGCGCGGGGTCATCAAGAAGCACGCCGCCGAGGTCCTCACCGGCAAGCTGGACATGCTCGGCCGGCTGCTCGGGGCCATGCGCCTGCTGGACATGATGCTCAGCAGCGACGGGCAGATCGAGTGGTACGCGGACCAGTTCTTCGCGGGCAACTACGCCTTCACCCGCG
>JBFWIY010000246.1:0-2588 GCA_050255855.1 Desulfovibrionaceae bacterium | reverse complement strand
AGCACGCCGAGGAAGCGGCGCACGGTCTCGGGCCGCCCTTCCGCCGCGGCCCCGGCGCAGGCCCGGGCGAAGTCGAACACCGTGCCCTCCAGGCCCTCCAGCAGGTCCAGCCGGGCGCGCACGCCGAGCAGCCGCGCCCCGGTGGCCTCGGGCAGCTCGCCCTGGGCCATCTCGTCCAGCACGGCGCGCACCTCCACGGCCACCCCCTGGAAGGCGGCGTGGCGCACCGCCGCGTCCGGGCCGTCCACGCCCTCCAGCCGCGCCCGGGCGGCGCGCAGGTGCTCGGCGGCCAGGCCCAGCAGGCGGCCCTGCTCCTGCTCCACCATGTCCAGGGCCGTGTCCGGGGTGTCGCCGGAGAGGTCGCGGATGAAGCGCAGCTGGGCCAGGCTCTCGGCCTCGGTGGGCGGCCAGAAGCGGCCCAGCATCCGGGCCAGCGGGCCGTGCAGGGGCCAGCAGACCAGGGGCACCACCCAGTTGAAGACCACCACCAGCCCCACCATCTGGTGCTCCAGGTCCGGGGTGACGCGGGCCAGCACGGCCATGACCAGGGGCACGCCGAAGCGGCGCTCCACCCAGTACAGCGGCGCCAGCACCAGCACCCCCAGGGCGTTGAAGAGCACCTGGGCCATGACCATCTGGCGCGGCGTGCCCTTGAGCCCGGCGGCCAGGATCCAAGTCACCACCGAGGAGCCCAGGTGCGCGCCGAAGATGATCATGGCCGTCTGGTCCAGGGTGAAGAGGCCGGAATGGGTGAGCGAGATGGCGATGAGCACCACGCCCAGGGCGGTCTGGGTGACCACGGTGAGCGCCACGCCCAGGGCCAGGGCCATGAGCCAGGAGCCCCCGGTGGCGGCCATGGCCTCGCGCACCCAGGGCATCTGGGCCAGGGGCGAGGCGGCGCTGCGGATCATCATCAGTCCCAGGAAGAGCAGGCCCACGCCGAAGAGCACCCGGGACAGGACCCGCATGCTGCGCGGCCGCTCGAAGGCCCAGACCAGGCCGGAGAGGAACAGCAGCACGTAGACCAGGTAGCGGATGTCCAGCACGGCCAGGATGACCAGCACGGAGCACCCCGCGTTGGCCCAGAAGATCACCGGCAGAGCCCGGCGCACGGTCATGAGCCCGCTGGAGATGAGCCCGGCCACGATGAAGGCCGAGACCGAGCTGGACTGGGTGACGAAGCCGGTGACCCCGCCCAGCAGGGCGGACTGCCAGTCCCGGCTGGTGAAGCGGGCGAAGAACTGCCGCAGGCGGCGGCTGGTGAGGCGCTTGAGGTTGTCGGAGACCAGCGTCACCCCGACGAAGAACAGGCCCAGCCCGGCCAGCAGCGGCCACAGGACGTCATTGACCACGAGCCATTCTCCCGGAATTGCGCATCCCGACAGAATAGCCGAGACGGCCTGGGAATGCCAAGCCGTTTCAGGGGGCTCGGCGCAAATTCACCCTGGGCCGGAGGGGAATCAGGCCTCGTGGCCGGGCCGCTCCCCGAGCGCGCCCGCGGCCCGGCGCGCCCGGCCCTCCAGGGCGACGGCCTCGCGGATCACCCGCCGGGCCATGCGCTCGAAATGGCGGCCCATGATGGCCATCTCCACGGCCACGGGAAAGGCCTTGCGCTTGGTGAGCAGGGTCTTGAGCATGAGCAGCCAGTAGCGGAAGCGCGCCCGGGAGACCACCCCGATGACCCACAGGCTCTTGAGCCAGGCCTTGATGTCCGCCGCGTCGGTGCGCCCCCGGACCGTGGGGTGGTAGTTCTTGAGAAAGGTGCCGATGCGCTTGTAGTAGTGTTTGGTGGAATAGATGGTGTCCAGGATGCGCCGGTAGCCGCCCACCAGGGTGTCCATGTCCATGCGGGGGACGAAGTTGGGGCTGCCGTCGGTGTTGTCGCCGCTGGCCGAGCCGAGGAGCCGGTTTTCGTCGCGCAGGCGCTTCCAGAGGCGGGTCTTGGGGATGGCCGAGAGCACGCCCACCATGGCCGTCACCACGCCGTTCTCCTGGATGAAGCGGATCTGGCGCTCGAAGATGGACTCCGTGTCCGAGTCGAACCCCACGATGAACCCGCCCATGACCTGCATGCCGTGGCCGTTGATGGCCCGGATGGCGGCCGGGATGTCCGCGGCCACGTTCTGCTGCTTGCCGCACTCCTTGAGGCTGTCCACGTCCGGGGTCTCGATGCCCAGGAACACCTTGTGGAAGTTGGCCTCGCTCATGAGGCGCATGAGCTCCTCGTCCTGGGCCAGGTTGACGCTGGCCTCGGTCATGAACTTGAAGGGGTACTTGTGCTCGGCCTGCCAGCGGGCCAGCTCGGGCAAAAAGCGCTTCACCTTGCCCTTGTTGCCGATGAAGTTGTCGTCCACGATGAAGATGACCCCGCGGTAGCCCGCCGTGTAGAGGCTGTCGATCTCCCGGAGCATCTGGTCCGGGGCCTTCACCCGCGGGACGCGGCCGTTCATGACCACGATGGAGCAGAACTCGCAGTCAAAGGGGCAGCCGCGCGAGTACTGCACGGCCATGGAGGCGTAGTCGCGGAAGTCGATGAGCTCCCAGCGCGGCGCCGGGGTGGCGGTGATCTCCGGCCGCACCGGGGAGGA
>JBFWIY010000245.1:0-5278 GCA_050255855.1 Desulfovibrionaceae bacterium | reverse complement strand
CGGCCGGACAGCGCGGCCTGCGCCTGGGCTTCACCCCCGGGGCGGGGCTGCCCGCCCGGCTCCTGGGCGACGAGGGGCGGCTGCGCCAGGTGCTCTTCAACCTGGTGAACAACGCCGTGAAGTTCACGGAGCAGGGCGAGGTGGCCGTGGCCGCGGACTGGGAGCCCGAGCCCCCGGACCGGGGCCGTCTGGTCCTGACGGTGCGGGACACCGGCCCGGGCATCCCCGAGGACCGCGTGGAGGAGATGTTCGAGCCCTTCACCCAGCTGGACGGCGGCCTGACCCGCCGCCACTCCGGCACCGGGCTGGGGCTCTCCATTGTGCGCCGCCTGGTGGAGGCCATGCAGGGGGCTGTGCGCCTCGGCCCCGCCCCGGGGGGCGGGCTGCTGGCCCGGGTGAGCGTGCCCCTGGCCCTGGCCCCCGCGCCGGGGGCGGACGCCGGAACCGGGCCCGACGAGGCCGGGACGGACTGCCCGGCCGGGAGCGCGCCCTGCGACCTGGACGTGCTGGTGGTGGACGACGACCCCCTGAGCCGCAAAACCCTGGCCGCCATGCTGGAGCGCCTGGGCCAGCGGCCCGAGGGCTGCCCCGACGGCCGCAGCGCCCTGGAGCGGCTGGCCCGGGGCGGGGTGGACCTGGTGCTCCTGGACGTGCAGATGCCCGGGCAGGACGGCATGGAGACCGTGCGGCGCATCCGGGCCGGGGAGGCAGGCCGGCCGGACGTGGCCGTGGCCGCCGTCACCGCCTACGCCATGGCCGGGGACAGCGAACGCTGCCTGGCCGCGGGCATGGACGGGCATCTGGTGAAGCCCGTGGACATCCAAGCCTTGCAAAACATGCTCGATTTCCTGTATGCGGAGGGGAGAATCCGCCCTCCCGAGGAGGCGTCATGACCGAGGAACAGCCCCCCGAGACCGCCCGGCCCGAGGCCGACGGCTGGACCGTGCCCGCGGACGTGCGCACGAAGATCGCCAAGGTCTTCGAGGCGCTGGACCGGCCCGTGCGCCTGGAGGTCTTCACCGCCCCCGGGGTGAACGACCCCTACAACCGCTTCGCCGCGGGCTTCGTGCGCGACCTGGCCCGCCTTTCGGACAAGATCCAGGCCGAATTCTTCGCCGTGGACTCCAAGCAGGGCCGTCGGCGCGGGGTGGAGGGCTCGCCCGTGGTGCTCGTGGCCCCGGACCGCTACGACATCCGCTGGCGCGGCGCGCCCCTGGGCGAGGAGGGGCGCAGCTTCCTCACCGCCCTGCTCCTGACCTCGGCCGGGCGCTCCGGCCTGAGCGAGCCGTCGCGCCAGGTGCTGGCCAAGCTGGACGAGCGGCGGCAGGTGCGGGTCTTCGTCACCCTGGCCTGTCCCTACTGCCCGGACCAGGTGATCCACGCCGTGCGCTGCGCCGTGGAGCGGCCGGACCTGGTGGCCGCGGAGTGCGTGGAGACCGAGGAGAACCGCGAGCTGGCCGACGCCCTGGGCGTGGGCTCCGTGCCCCACACCTTTTTCGGCACGGGGCACGACGCCCTGGGGCTCATGCCCCAGGAGCGCTTCGTTCTCGAACTCGTCACCCTGCAGGACGCCGAGGCCCTGCTGCGCGACCAGGCCCCCGGCCCCGCCGGGGACGACGTGCCCGAGCGCCTCGACCTGGCCATCGTGGGCGGCGGCCCGGCCGGGCTCACGGCGGGCATCTACGCCGTCCGGGCCGGGCTCTCGGCCGTGGTGCTGGAGAAGGGCGTGGTGGGCGGCCAGGTGACCCTGACCCCGGTGGTGGAGAACTACCCCGGCTTCGCCTCCGTGCCCGGCAAGCAGCTCATGGACCTCATGGCCCGGCAGGCCCGGGACTATCTGCCCGTGCTGGAGGGCGAGGAGGTCCTGGAGATCGCGCCGGGCGGGCCGGACGGGCGCTTCACCGTGCGCACCCCGCGCCGGACCCTCTCGGCCCGAGGGGTGCTGCTGGCCACCGGGGCCACCCCGCGCCGGCTCGGCGCGCCGGGCGAGGTGGAGTATTTCGGCCGCGGGGTGAACTACTGCGCCACCTGCGACGGCTACCTGTACAAGGGCGGCCGGGCCTATGTGGTGGGCGGGGGCAACTCGGCCCTCACCGACGCCCTGCACCTCAAGCACCTGGGCGTGCAGGTGGGGATCATCCACCGGCGCGACGCCTTCCGGGCCGAGCGGCACCTCCAGGACTCCGTGGCCGCGGAGGGCGTCGAGACCCTCATGAACACCGAGGTCAAGGCGATCCTGGGCAAGGACGGCAAGGTGACCGCCCTGCGCCTGGCCGGGCCCGAGGGCGAGCGCGAGGTCCCCGCCGACGCCCTGTTCGTGGCCGTGGGCTACGCCCCGGCCTCGGACCTGGCCCGGAAGCTGGGCGTGGCCGTGGACCAGGCCGGGTTCGCCCGGGCCGGGCGCGACATGCGTACGGAGGTCCCCCGGGTCTACGCGGCCGGGGACCTGACCGGCGGCGTGCGGCAGATCGTCACGGCCATCGGCTCGGGATCGGTGGCGGCCCTGTCGGCCTTCGAGGACCTTTTGGGCCGGGGCGCTCCGGCGGCCGGGCACGAGTAGGCCCCGTGTCGCCGCGCCTCCTCAGGCTTCCACCGACCGGGCCCTCCAGCCGATTCACGCTCTATCTCGCCCTGTGCATCGCCGCGGTGATCACCGTGTACCTGGCGCTTTTCGCCGGGTTCGTGAGCGATCAGACCCAGCGCAGCGAGGAGCACCTGCGCGAGCATTTGCGGCAGATGGTGCAGATGGCGCGCAGCGCCGTGAGCGGGCTGGCCGCGGACTGCGCCGCGGACCGGATCTCCCCCGAGGAGGCCCAGCGCCTGGCCGAGGGCGTGGTGTCCCGCCTGCGCTTCGGTCCCCATGACGAGAACTACGTGTTCATGGCCACCATGGAGGGCGAGCCCCTGGTGACCCCGCATGAGGTGCTGCCCGCGCCGGGATCGTTGCGGGATTTCCGCGACCCCAACGGCGTCTACGTCTACCGCGAGTTGACCCGGCTGGCCCAGGAGCATCCCGAGGGGGGCTTCCTGGCCTATGCCTTCATGCGCCCGGGCACGGGCGCGCTCCAGGGCAAGCTGTCCTTTGTCCTGCCCGTGCCGGAGCTGGGGATCTACCTGGGGGCCGGGCTGTACCTGGACGGCCTGCGCCAGGAGGCGGACACCTTCACGCGCTGGTCCATGGCCCTGGCCTCGGTGGCCTTTTTGCTGGTGGCCGGGCCCCTGGTGGCCGCCCTGATGGTGCTGCGCCGCGGCAACCGGCGTCTGCGGGGCGAGATGGAGAAGCGCTGGCGCATCGAGGAGGTCATGCGCGAGAGCGAGTCGCGCTACCGGGCGCTTTTCGAGAACGCCCCGGTGGGCATCGCCCAGACCTCGGCCCAGGGGCGGCTGCTGCGCGTCAACCCGGAGATGGCCCGCATGTTCGGCTATCCCTCGGTGCGGGCCATGCTGGAGCAGGCCCGCAACGTGGCCGAGGCCCTGTGGGAGGACCCGGCCCAGCGCGTGGCCTTTCTCGCCGAGCTGGACGAGCGGGGGGACCTGCTCGGCCGGGAGGTCCGGCTCAAGACCAGCGACGGCGAGGTCCGTTGGTGCATGCTCCACAGCCGCCAGGTCCTGGCCGACGACGGCGAGGTGCTCTACACCGAGAGCTTCATCAGCGACATCACCGACCGCCGCGCCGCCGAGGAGGAGCTCCGGCTCTCCGAGGAGCGCTTCCGGCTGGTGGCCGTGCAGAAGGACCAGCTGGTCTACGACTGGGACCTCCAGGACGGCCGCATGCGCTGGCACGGCAACGTCCGGACCATCACCGGCCTGGCCCGCGAGCAGTGGGAGGAGGGGGGCGTCGAGTTCTGGCGGTCGCGCCTGCACCCCGACGACGCGGAGACCGTCCGGAGCATGCTCGACGCGGTGCTGGCCGAGGGCAGCAAGCTCATTACGGAATACCGGCTGCGGCGCGGGGACGGGAGCTATGTCTTCATGGAGGACCGCGGGCTGGTGCTGCGGGACGCCCAGGGCCGGGCCTACCGCATGCTGGGCACCCTGCGCGACATCAGCGAGCGCAAGCGCGCCGAAGAGGACCTGCGGCGCAGTGAGGCGGTCTTCCGGGCCCTGCTCAACGCCACCCGCGACACCGCCCTGCTGGTGGAGCCCGACTCGCGCATCGTCACCGCCAACGCCGTGGTGGCCAACACCCTGGGCATCTCCGCCGAGCAGCTGGTGGGCATGCGCTTCCACGACTGGATGGAGCCCGAGACGGCCGAGTCCCGGCTGGGGGCCGTGCGCGAGACCGTGCGCACCCGCTCCCCCCTGTGGTTCGTGGACCAGCGGGCCGGGCGCGTCTTCGAGAACAGCTTCTACCCGGTGCTGGACGGCCAGGGCCGGGTGGAGCGGGTGGCCATCTTCGCCCGGGACGTCACCGAGCAGCGCGAGGCCGAGGCCGCCCTGCGCGAGAGCGAGGCCCGGCTGCGCTCCATCTTCGAGAACGCCCCGGTGGGCATCTTCCAGGCCCGGCCGGGCGGCCGGTTCCTCTCCGTGAACCCCGAGTTCGCGCGCATCGCCGGGTTCGACACGTCCGAAGAGCTGTTGCAGCAGGTCCCCAACATCGGAGAATTCTTCGAGAGCCCCGGTCTCATGGACGAGCTGCGGCGTCTGCTGGACGAGCAG
This sequence comes from Desulfovibrionaceae bacterium, assembly GCA_050255855.1. Lineage (GTDB taxonomy): Bacteria > Desulfobacterota > Desulfovibrionia > Desulfovibrionales > Desulfovibrionaceae. Next base: position 619 of record JBFWIY010000245.1, on the reverse strand, counting down.
GGCGAGATCGTGGACTACGAGGTCCCGGCGCAACGGCGCGACGGCTCCCCGGTCTGGGTCTCGGCCAACGCCGTGGTCCTGTACGACGCCGCGGACCAGGCCTCGCGCTTCGAAGGCTTCATCATGGACATCACCGCCCGCCGCCTGGCCCAGGAGGCCCTGGCCGAGAGCGAGGGGCGCTACCGGGCGCTTTTTGAGCGCGCCTCCAGCGGCATTCTTTTGCTCCGGGCCCACCGGATCGTGGAGTGCAACCCCAAGGCCGAGGCGCTCTTCGGAGGTTCGCGGGAGGCGCTGATCGGGCGGTCCCCATGGGAATTTTCGCCGGAGTTCCAGCCCGAGGGGACGTCGTCCTCCGAAGCCGAAAGCCGATACAAGGCGGCCCTGGACCAGGGCGATGCTCTGCACTTCGAATGGCTCCACCGGCACAGCGGCGGGGACGTCTTCTGGGCCGACATCACCCTGAGCCCCATCATCATCCGGGGCGAGCTCCATACCCTGGCCGAGGTCAACGACATCACCGAGCGCAAGCGGGCCGAGGAACAGAGCCGCATGTTCGCGCGCATCGCCTCGGCCTCCAACGACCACATGGCCTTCGTCACCCGGAGCTGGTCTATCTGGC
>JBFWIY010000244.1:4153-5286 GCA_050255855.1 Desulfovibrionaceae bacterium | reverse complement strand
CGGCCCCGGAACCCCAAGGAGCCGCTCCGATGCACAGTGATCCAGAGCTAACCGCCCTGCTGGCGCGGGTCAAGACCGTGGCCGTGGTGGGCGCGGTGGACAAGCCCTCCCGCCCCGTGGACGGGGTGGGCCGCTACCTCATGGCCGCGGGCCTCACGGTCATCCCGGTGCACCCCAAGCGCACCGACGTCTGGGGCCTGCCCACCTACCCGGACCTGGCCTCCGTGCCCGTGCCCATCGACCTGGTGGACCTGTTCCGCGCGCCGGAGCACATCCCGGCCCACGCCCGGGAGGTCCTGGCCCTGGCGCACCGGCCCCTGGCCTTCTGGATGCAGCAGGGCGTCACCAGTCCCGAGGCCGAAGCCATCCTGGCCGGGTCCGGCATCGCCGTGATCCAGGACCGCTGCCTGGCCGTGGCGCACCGCCTGCTGCTGGGCGGAAGGGACCGGGCATGAGCGCGGACCGCGCCGGAGGGCCGGCCTTCGAGTGCCGCCGCTGCGGCCACTGCTGCCAGGGCGAGGGCGGCATCGTGCTCACCCCCAAGGACCAGACGCGCCTGGCCGCGCACCTGGGCCTCAGCGTGGCCCAGACCCTGGCCGCCTACGCCGTGGCGAACGGGGCCAAGCCCCACGTGCGCACCGGGGACGACGGGTTCTGCATCTTTTTCCGCGAGGGCGAGGGCTGCCTGGTGCACCCGGCCCGGCCGGACGTGTGCCGGGCCTGGCCCTTCTTCCGGGGCAACCTCATCGACGAGGACAGCTGGCGCATGATCCAGACGGACTGCAAGGGCGTGAACCCGGACTGCGGGCACGCCGAGTTCGTGCGCCAGGGCCTGGCCTACCTGGCCGAGCACGACCTGGCCCGGCCGGGCGACCCGGGCGACCCCAACGCCCTGGTGGCGCCCCGCCCCAAGGATTCCGATCCGAACGACTCCGATCCGGACCGTTCGTAGCCCCGGGACGCCCGCGACCATGACCATCCAGGACTGCTACCGCATTCTCGGCGTCTCCGGCGCGGCGGACCTGGAGGAGATCAAGAGCGCCTTCCGCCGCCTGGCCTTCCGGTACCACCCCGACCTGAACCCCGCGCCCGACGCGGCCCAGCGCTTCCGCGAGATCAACGAGGCCTATGTG
>JBFWIY010000244.1:0-4053 GCA_050255855.1 Desulfovibrionaceae bacterium | reverse complement strand
GAACTAGTCCCGCCAGGCGCGCCGACCGGCATCCGGCCCGGAATCCTGGGTCCCTGCGGCGGCGTTGCGTTCGCAAGCCCCGCGCAGACTCAGGAAGAACACCAGAATCACTCCGACGGCGACGACATAAGCGGCCAGGTTTCCTATCCAGTGCAGACTCATGGTCGTCTCTCCTGTTTGCCCGGAAATTTGCGACATCCGTGCCAAGGCAGGATAGTCCAAGGATTCGTGGGGTTGGCCCGCGGCGTCCCGGCGCGGTTGCGCAGCTTTTTCCCATCGGTGCAACCGGCCCGGCCGGGTTGGTGCAAAAAATGTCATTTTCCTGGAAAAAACCTCCCGGACAGGCCCCTTGTCATCGGGGAAGTTTTTGACTAACGCCAAGGAAACCGCGCGGAGGAGCAGACATGCTGGCGATTCTCGAATACAACGCGGGGAACCAGACGAGCGTTCGCAGAGCGCTGGATTACCTGGAGATTCCCAACATCATCACCGCCGATCCCGACGAGCTGGCCGCGGCCCGGGGCATCATCTTCCCGGGCGTGGGCGCTGCGGGCCAGGCCATGGACGAGCTCACCTCCGAGGGCCTGGACGAAACGCTCAAATCGCTCATCTGGCAGGAAAAACCCCTGCTGGGCATCTGCGTGGGCTGCCAGATCCTCCTGGACTACTCCGAAGAAAACGACACCAAGGCCCTGTCCGTCATCCCGGGCGAGTGCCGTCTCTTCAACCGCTCCTGGATGGACGAGGACGGCGTGCCCATCCGCGTGCCCCACATGGGCTGGAACCGGGTGGAGCTGAAGCAGCCCTGCCGCCTCTTCGACGGCATCGACCCGCGTTCGGAATTCTATTTCGTGCACAGCTACTACCCCGCCCCGCGCGAGGAGTTCGTCATCGGCGCCACCTCCTACGGCCGGGAGTTCTGCTCCATCCACGGCCGCGACGGCCTCTGGGCCGTGCAGTTCCACCCGGAGAAGAGCGGCGGGCCCGGCCTGCACCTGCTCAAGAACTTCCACGCCTACTGCCGGGAGGTGGCCGATGCTCAGTAAGCGCATCATTCCCTGCCTGGACGTGCGCAACGGCCAGCTCACCAAGGGCGTCAAGTTCAAGGGCAACGTGGACATCGGCGATCCCGTGGAGACGGCCCGGCTCTACTACGAGCAGGGCGCGGACGAGATCGTGTTCTACGACATCACGGCCAGCAGCGAGGGCCGCGGCATCTTCCTGGACGTGGTGGAGAAGGTGGCCTCCCAGATCTTCATCCCCTTCTCCGTGGGCGGCGGCATCAACTCCGTGCAGGACATGCGCGACGTGCTCAACGCCGGGGCCGAAAAGGTCTCGGTGAACTCCGGGGCCGTGAAGAATCCGGACATCATCGGCGAGGGCTCCACCCGCTTCGGCGCGCAGTGCGTGGTGCTGGGCATGGACGTGAAGCGCGTGGAGAGGAGCGCGCAGATCCCCTCGGGCTTCGAGGTGGTCATCCACGGCGGCCGCAAGGCCATGGGCATGGACGCCGTGGACTGGGCCATCACCGGCGAGAGCCTGGGGGCCGGGGAGATCTGCCTCAACTCCATCGACGCCGACGGCACCAAGGACGGCTACGACCTGGAGCTGACCCGGGCCATCGCCAAGGCCGTGGGCATCCCGGTCATCGCCTCGGGCGGGGCGGGCCACCCCAGCCACATGGTGGACGCCGTGACCAAGGGCCTGGCCTCCGCCGCCCTCATCGCCAGCATCGTGCACTACGGCGAATGGACCGTGCCGGACATCAAGCAGTACATGGCCGACCACGGGGTGAAGGTCCGCCAGGTCTGGTAGGGCCGCGCCCCGCGCGCGACGCGACGAAAAAACCCCGGCGGGCGAGCCCGTCGGGGTTTTTTCGCGGCCGCGGGCCGGGGCCCGGGTCAGTCCGCGAAGTAGTCGCCCGAGCGGCCGCCGGTCTTCTTGACCAAGCGCACGTCGGTGATGCGGATGTTCTTCTGCACGGCCTTGCACATGTCGTAGATGGTGGCCGCGGCCACCTGCACGGCGATGATGGCCTCCATCTCGATGCCCGTGGAGGCGGTGGTGCGGGCCTCGGCCTCCACCAGCACGCGGTGCCGGGCCTCGTCGAACTCGAAGCGCACGTCGGCGAAGCTCAGGGGCAGGGGATGGCACAGGGGGATGAGCGTATGGGTCTGCTTGGCGGCCAGGACGCCCGCGATGCGCGCCGTGCCCAGGGCCTCGCCCTTGGGCAGGTCGCCCTCGCGCAGCCGCCGGAAGGTCTCGGGCGAGAGCGCCACCTCGCCGCGCGCCACGGCGGTGCGCACCGTGACGGGCTTGTCGGACACGTCCACCATGCGGGCCGCGCCGTCCGGGGACAGATGGGTCAGGTGGTCTTCGCCGCCCATGTCACTCTCCCATGACCTTGCCCATGGTCTTCTTGAGGAAGTCCTTGGCCTTGTTGACGGGCTTGGCGGCCTCCTGGGCCTGGAACTCGCGCAGCAGCTCTTCCTGGCGCTTGTTCAGGCGCGAGGGGATGCGCACCTTGACCTCCACCAGCAGATCGCCCCGGCGGGACGCCCCCGGGAAGGGCAGGCCCATGCCGCGCAGCCGGAAGGTCTCCCCCGGCTGGGTGCCCTTGGGCACGTCCACGGTGATGGGGTCGTCCAGGGTGGGGACCTCGACCTTGTCGCCCAGGGCGGCCTGGGTGAAGGAAATCTCGCGCGTCACCACCAGGTCCTGGCCCTCGCGCCGGAAGGTCTTGTCCGGCTCCACGCCGATGACCACGTAGAGGTCGCCCGCCGGGCCGCCGTGCAGGCCGGGCTCGCCCTCGCCGCGCAGGCGCAGGCGCGCCCCGGTGTCCACCCCGGCCGGGATGCGCACCTTGAGCTCGCGCGTCTCGTTGATGGCGCCGCGGCCCCGGCAGCGGGGACAGTATTTGGTGATGATGCGGCCCTGGCCGCGGCAGACCGGGCAGCCCACGGAGATGCGAAAAAAGCCCTGGGCCTGCTGCACGCGGCCGGTGCCGTGGCACTGCGGGCAGGTCTCCGGCGTGCTGCCGGGCTCGGCCCCGGTGCCGTGGCAGTCCGGGCAGGTGACGTCCTTGGGGATCTTCAGCTCCACCTCGCTACCCTTGGCCGCGTCGCGGAAGGACACGGTCAGGTTGTAGCGCAGGTCCGAGCCCGCCTGGGGGCGCGGCCCGCCGGCCCCGGCCCGGCCGAAGCCGAACAGGTCGCCAAAGATGTCGGAGAAGGAGTCGAAGATGTCGTGGACGTCGTTGAACCCGGCCCCGCCCGCGCCGTTCACGCCCTCGTGGCCGAAACGGTCGTAGCGCGAGCGCTTGTCCGGGTCGCGCAGGCAGTCGTAGGCCTCGGAGGCCTCCTTGAACTTGGACTCGGCCTCGGGGTCATCGGGATTGCGGTCGGGATGGTACTGGAAGGCCAGTTTGCGGTAGGCCCGCTTGATCTCTTCGCCATCGGCCTCGCGGGCGACGCCGAGGACCTCGTAATAGCAGCGCTTGGCCATGATCCTGAATTCGGTGCAGGGAATGCGGCGTTATGGCGACGGAAGCCCGGCGCGGGGGCTACTCGGCCCCGACGTTGGCGTCCAGGCTGGAGTGGTCGACGTGCTCGGAGGGGAGCACCTTGCCCGCGGCGATCTCGCGCAGGGCGGTGACGACTTCCTTGTTCTTGGTGTTGAGCAACGGCTCGTAGCCTTCGCGGTACTGCTTGACCCGCTTGATGGCCATCTGGGTGATGAGGAATCGGTTGCCCACCTTGGCCAGGCAATCCTCAACGGTGATGCGCGCCATGCTGACTCTCCTTGCAGGGGATGGGGTGGGCCGCAACGGGCCCGAAGCTACCATAAGTCGCCCGGGGCGGCTGTCAAGCGGGCGAATGCGGTGCGGGACCGCACGCCGCCGGACGCCATGCGGCCGAGCGGATGAACTTAGCCGCCAGCCCCTTGCAAGTCAAGCCGGAATGCCCTAGGCAGGGCGGGAGGGCCGTTGCGCCCCCATCGCCGTGACCAGAAAATTCACCTTCGCCCAAAAAACCTGCGTCAGCGCCGTGGGCA